>NZ_AKJB01000023.1:0-18120 GCF_000282555.1 Pseudomonas sp. GM102
GGCTTGCGCCGCCAGCATCGGGCAATCCGCCGGGGCGATACGCTGTATCTGCAATGGGATGGTGAGCTGCGCCGCATCGAGTCGTATGACCCGATCAGTGCCGTCGAAGCCAGTCACAGCCATCAGGGCGGGCTCACCGCGCCTATGAACGGCAGCATCGTGCGAGTGCTGGTGGAGGCCGGGCAAACGGTCGAAGCCGGGGCGCAATTGGTGGTGCTGGAAGCGATGAAAATGGAGCACAGCATTCGCGCGCCCCACGCTGGGATTATCAAGGCGTTGTATTGCCAGGAAGGCGAGATGGTCAGCGAAGGCAGTGCGTTGGTGGAGTTGGAACACGCGTGAAATGAAGATCGGTCCTACGCGTTGCGAGGACCGATCTGATTAGAATTTGGCAGTCGCCTGAACCACTACGCCGATAATTCGGCATTCCTCGGTGAAAAGGGCTTTCGGATAGGTCGGATTGAGCGGGACCAGGTAACGCTGCCCGCCCTCTTCGATCAGTTTGCGAAAAACCGCCTCGGCGCTGCCGGGCCATTGGGCGATCACCAGTTTGCCAGGCTCGGGCACGATGGCCGGGTCCACCAGAATCAACATGTCCGCGGCAATGCTCACCCCCGTGGGTGCGGTCATCGCATCGCCAACCACCACCAGCCAGAACGCTGCGCCCTGGGCATGGTAATCGGACAGCTCGAAGCGCGGCTTGCTGACAGTCGATGAGGCGCCGTAAGCCGATAGTTCTCCATCGCGCACCTCTCCGGTTTCCCGCCAGTCACTGACCGGGTAGCGAAAGTACGGATTGTACTTTTGCGTCAGAGAGATCTCCTCATCCTGTGAGATCTGCGGTTCCCTGATCACCATCGCGACTTCCAGATAGTCCATCCCCAGCGCCTGCAAGACACGGTTCATCTCTTGGATGCGGGGCTGACGACGTTTATTCAGCCAATGGCCGACGCCGCCCTGGGACATTCCGATGCGCTCGGCGAGTATCTCTTGAGTGACTTTGAGTTCACTCATTTTGGCCTTGACCAATTCAATCCATTTATCCATGTGCGGCACGATACGTGGGGTACTCCGACCAACAAAACACAAATTGTAGTATTTAAATTCAAGACACAAATACAGTACGTACTAAGCTGGGCTCACGGATTTGAATCTATCACGGAGCTTGCCATCGTCATGACCATCCCCAGCATTACCCTGCCCGACATGCAATTCGACACCACACTCAACTCGCCAAAAGGCTCGGCTGCCGCGCAGCGGGCACTGGACTATTACTTGAAACCAGCTGTGTCAGAAGAGGCCGGCGAAGAACGTTTCTTCGATGTGAACCGTAACATCAGCAGCGAAGAGGCACTGGTCCATGCTTCGGATCTATTGCGATGTGCCGCCGCCACCGCGCATGAATCAGCCAACCAGCTGCAGGGCGCAAGCCGGGATCTGGCGTTTTCGACGGTGCACATGATCGACATGGCCAAGGCGATGGTCGATCGATCCCTGGAAGGGGCACAGCAGGGCTGAGGCGAATACGCAGGAGTAGAAAGGAAAGAATTTTCCAATCACGCAGATAAAAACATTTGACTTGCAAATGATAATGATTATTATTGCAAGCAGCTGGTCGCGAGATCAGTCGATGGACCAGGGACCTTAGGTCGGTCTCCTGGACTATCTCCTCATCAGGCTAATCACGGTTTTTGACCCGGCTTTTTGCCGGGTCTTTTTTTGCCAGTTATTCTGGCTTTGGCTTCAGGCTAATGAAGTCTGTGGGTGCTGCAAAATCCGATTGGCGCGGATGATATCAAAAGAATATCTGTTGGCAAGAGAGGCCCGGTAGCATTGGGCCAAACTAACGCAAAATAGCACTTGAGAATCACTTGCACAGTCTCTAAGCTGCATCGGCGTCAAGGAGGACGCCCCCCCTTTTCACCCTCGCAATTTCCCCCGGTTTCTCCCTCTCTTGCGTGTAAAGTAGCAGCCATAAAAAAACGTATTCAGGAATTGATTATGGCCGTGGCTAGATCTTCTTTCGACATCAACGCGAACTTCGACAGTGGCAACATCGAAGTGCTGGACATCAGCAATCCTTTGCAAGCACTGCTGGCGATCAAGCCAGACACTCGCAGCCAGCATTTCCAGTGGTTCCACTTCAAGGCCAGCGGTCTGCACGTCGGTCAAGAGCATTGGTTTCGCCTGAACAACGCCAGTAAATCCTCGTACAACAAAGCCTGGGATGGCTATCAGGCGGTGGCGTCCTACGACCACGTCAACTGGTTCCGGGTACCAACCATCTTCGAAGGCGACTGCCTGCGTTTCAGTCTCGAAGCCACTGCGACCCACGCCTGGTTCGCCTACTTCGAACCTTACAGCCGTGGCCGCCATGACTGGCTGATCGAACAGGCACTCACCAAGGCCGGCACCGAACTGCTGGCTACCGGCAAGAGCGTTGAAGGCCGCGACATCCAGTTGTTGCGCAAAGGTACTGGCGCCGAAGGCCAGCGCAAGGTCTGGATCATCGCTCAGCAACACCCCGGCGAACACATGGCCGAATGGTTCATGGAAGGCGTGATCGAGCGCCTGGAAAAACACGACGACCCGGTGCTGAAAAAACTCCTGGCCAGCGCCGACCTGTACCTGGTGCCGAACATGAACCCGGACGGCGCCTTCCACGGTCATTTGCGCACCAACGCCATGGGCCAGGACCTGAACCGCGCCTGGCAGAGCGCCAGCCAGGAAGTCAGCCCGGAAGTGCTGTTCGTTCAGCAACAGATGGAAAAGTATGGCGTCGACCTGTTCCTCGACATCCATGGCGATGAAGAAATCCCCCACGTGTTCACCGCCGGTTGCGAAGGCAATCCGGGCTATACGCCACGGATCGAACAACTCGAAGCGCATTTCCGCAATCATCTGAAACACCAGACCAAAGACTTCCAGATCAAACACGGCTACACCCGCGACTTGCCTGGCAAGGCCAACATGACCCTGGCCTGCAACAGTGTCGGTCAGAAGTTCGACTGCCTGTCGCTGACCCTGGAAATGCCCTTCAAAGACCACAACGACGCACCGAACCCGCTGACCGGCTGGTCCGGCAAACGCTCCAAGCAATTGGGCAAGGACGTTCTGACAACCATCGCCGACATGGTCGATACCCTGCGCTGATTGTCCTTGAGGTCAAAAGATCGCAGGCTTCTGCCGAGGGCTGCGATCTTTTGAAGTTTTCACTGGGCAGTGATCCGCACACAATCTTCCGGTCCCAACAAACGCCCATCCTCGGCACGCAACTCCAGCGGCCGCACCGGTCGACCGTTCTCACGATCGACAACCCGCGAATGCGCCTCCCCCGCCTCATAGAAAAACGCCTCGCCCCACTGCCGCAATCCGATGATCAACGGGAACAGGCCCTTGCCCTTCTCCGTCAGCACGTATTCCTGATACGCGCTGCCGTCCGACGCAGGCACCAGATCGAAAATCCCGTGAGCCACCAACGTGCGCAGGCGTGCCGAGAGAATGTTTTTGGCCATGCCCAGATTGCGCTGGAGCTCACCGAATCGCCGCAGGCCATCGAACGCATCGCGCACGATCAATAACGACCACCAATCACCAATCGCGTCCAGTGAACGGGCGACCGGGCATTCGGCGCCTTCCATGCTTGTACGTTTAACCATGACCACGTCCGCTGGCAACCAATGTGGTTGCAATATAAAACCAGACTCCCTACCGTACAACTGGTTTTATTTTGAAACCACACAAGGAAGCCTGTGATGAAACCTGACCACACCTTGAGCCGCGTAGTCGTGCTGCTGTTTGCTGTCGCCTGCGGCCTGGCCGTCGGCAATGTGTATTACGCACAACCGCTGCTCGATGCCATGGCCGACGCTTTCGCCATGGAACCGGCAACCATCGGAATCGTCGTCACCCTTACCCAGATCGGTTATGGCGTGGGTCTGTTGTTGCTGGTTCCGCTAGGGGATCTGTTGAACCGTCGCCGGCTGATCGTGACGCAAACCCTGTTTTCAGCACTGGCCTTGTTGATGATCGCGTTAGCCTCGAACAGCGCCTGGCTACTGCTCGGCATGGCGCTGACCGGATTACTGGCGGTCGTGACACAAGTCCTGGTGGCCTACGCAGCGACGCTGGCCATCCCGGCACAACGTGGACGCGTGGTGGGCGTGATTACCAGCGGCATTGTCGTCGGCATTTTGTTGGCACGAACGGTGGCGGGCGGCATGGCCGATCTGGCCGGTTGGCGTTCGATTTATCTGCTGTCCGCGGGGTTGACCCTGATGATGGCGCTGCTGTTGTTTCGTGTGCTGCCCAAGCACGAAGATGCGCGACCGGATAGCGCTTACGGCGCGTTGATCGGCTCGGTATTCACGTTGTTCAAGGAAGAACCGGTATTGCGTCAACGGGCCATGCTTGCCCTGCTGACCTTCGCCAGCGCCATGGTGTTGTGGACACCCTTGGTATTGCCACTGAGTGCCCCGCCGCTTTCACTTTCCCACACCGAAATCGGACTGTTCGGCCTGGCCGGAGCCGCCGGAGCGCTGGCCGCCGCTCGCGCCGGGCATTTGGCCGATCGCGGTCTGGGTCAATGGACCAGTGGGCTGTCGTTGCTGCTGATGCTCGCCTCGTGGCTGCCCATCGCCCTCACCCAATCCTCGTTATGGGCGCTGCTGCTCGGGGTGATTACGCTGGATCTGGGTTTGCAGGCCGTTCATGTCACCAGCCAGAGCATGATCTACAGCGTGCGCCCCGAAGCGCAAAGCCGACTTACCGCCGGCTACATGCTGTTCTATTCGATCGGCAGCGCCTTGGGTTCCATCGGTTCGACGGCGATGTACGCCTGGGCGGGATGGATCGGGGTGTGCTGGCTGGGTGCGGGCATCAATGCGGTGGCGCTGATTTATTGGTGGCGAACGCTCGCCGCCAAAACACCCAACACCTGTGGCGAGGGAGCTTGCTCCCGCTCGGCTGCGCAGCAGTCGTAAATCAATCAGACGCAGGAGCGTCTGACTAACTGCATTTGGGGGCTGCTTCGCAGCCCGACGGGAGCAAGCTCCCTCGCCACAATGCCGTGCCAGCCTCCTGATCACCCGCGATCCTTACCCCGCAGCATGCTGTTCAGCACATCGTCGCGGCGCACCCAACCGTGAAACAACGCCGCCGCCAAGTGCAGCAGCACGGTCAGGAACAGCAGATACGCCAGATACCCATGCGCCTTGCGCAGGAACGCAAACACCTGCGCATTCGCCGGCAGGATCGACGGCAATTGCAGAGAACTACTGAGCATCACCGGATCGCCAGCCGCCGAAATCATCGCCCAACCCAGCAATGGCAAAATCAACATCAAGGCGTACAACAAGATATGCGAAGCCTTGGCCGCGAACGCTTGCCAGCCCGGCAGGTCCGCTGGCAGCGGTGGTTGCCGGGTCGAAAAGCGCACGGCCAGACGCACGACCACCAGCAACAGAATCGCAACGCCCAAAGGTTTGTGCAGATGGATCAACCACTGATGGCGCTCGGACACCGAGGCCGCCATCCCCGCGCCGATAAACAGCATCGAGATGATCATCAGCGCCATCAGCCAGTGCAGCAGCCGCGCCAATGGCGCGAAATGATTCGGTTGAGTGCTCATTGTCGAGACTCCTGTTTGGCGTTGGGCAATTGCGTCACTTCGCTGGTGCGGCGCAGGTAGGAACGGGCGTAACCCGCTGAACGAGCAGCGAGCAGCGGGTCGTCGGAGCCTTCGATACCGCTGGGCAATACCAGTGGGTCGTAGTTGATGTCACGGCACTCGCCACTGAGTTGCGGCTGAGTACTTTCGAGCACCAAGGTACCGGCGTTCAGCACTTTTCGGCCGTCGGGCCAGGCCTTGCTCGCGTCGTTGACCGGATCTTCGGGGTTCGCCAGAGTAATGTTCAACTGCCAACGCAGCGGTCCGGCGGACAAACGCTGCACCAAGTCTTTCTCAAGGAAATCACCGCCCTCGGGGACCGTTGCACCTGCCGCGTCCTGGGCCACTGGCGTCATGCTCCAACGCACCGCTTGCCGTTGCCCGGCCGCGTTCACCAGGTAAAACGCGTTGACGCTGTTATAGGTTTGCGTCGCGTAACTGGCCGAAGGTTTGGCGGTTTTGATCCAGGCCAGAAACGGCGCGGCTTCCGGGTGAGAACCAAAGAATGCTGACACCGCCGCCGGGTTCGGTTTGCCGGTTGCCGGATCCGGTGACTGTGCTTGTTGCAACTGATAGAACGCCTCGGGCGTGCCCACCGGGAAGACCGGCATGCTGTTCATCCCGGTGCGCCACTGATGACCGTTAGCCTGAGTAAAACGTAACGCCAGACTACGGATAGGCACGCTGTTGTCCGGCGCGTAAGGGTTACCGGCAGGCAGCGCGAAACGCCCGACCACCGGGGTCCGCGCTTCGCTGAACACTTGGGCAGTGGAATACTCGCGCGCCTGGCTGCTGCTCTCGAAATGCCCGATCACGCATACGCCTTTGGCGTGATTGCGACGAAACCCTGGGTGCACGCCGTTGTTTTTCTCCAGCACATTGACCAAGGCTTTCGGCGTCAGGCGCTGTGGGTCGAGTGTGCCGTTGACGTAAGCAAAAGCCCCGGCCAGCGCAGCGACCACCACGGCAATGCCGGTCAGACGCAACGTCAGGCTCGCGGCACTCAGCGGTGGCCGGCCAGGCCCCGTTGGCGGTGATGAGCGATCTACCATGAATGACTCCAGGGCCATCGGCCACAAGTGAGAAGAATCAGGCAGACGAACCGCGCCAGGGTTTATTCCATCGCCCGGTGTTTATTTTTCCAGGCGTGGAATAACCTCGAATGCCGGACGTCTTCCTGAACACTCACCACAGCGTAGTGACTAGTCAGAACTTCATGAACGATATCAACGAGCAACTCAGGGAAGTCATTCCCAGGCTACGACGTTTCGCCGCTTCGCTGACGCGCAACCCCAGCAGCGCCGACGATCTGGTGCAGGCCTGCCTTGAGCGCGCGCTGTCGAGTTGGAGCGCAAAACGCCCCGAAGGCGATTTGCGTGCCTGGCTGTTTTCGATTCTTTATCGGCAGTTTCTCGACGCTCATCGCCGCTCCCGGCGTTATGCGCGGATGCTCGAATTCTTTACCGGCCGTGACGATGCGCAGCCTTCGGCAGAGCGCACCGTGATCGCCCAATCGACCCTGCAAGCCTTCGATCAGCTCAGCACCGAACAGCGTGCGCTGCTGCTCTGGGTATCGGTGGAAGGCTTGAGTTATAAGGAGGTCGCCGAGATTCTCGACGTCCCCACCGGCACCGTGATGTCGCGCCTGTCCCGCGCGCGCCAGGCCTTGCGCCAGCTCAGCGACGGCGAAATCACCCGTCCTTCTCTGCGGAGACTCAAATGATCAGCATGCCTCCCAGTGAGCGCGACCTGCACGCCTACGTCGATCACCAACTCAGCGATGCCGAGCGGCATCTGGTGGAGACTTATCTGGCCGGCAACGCCGAAGTCGCCGCGCAAGTGCGCGCCTGGCAGCACGATGCCCAACAATTGCGCGCAGCCCTGAGCGGCGCCTTGCAGCAACCGGCCAACCCGCAACTCGACCCGGCAATGATTCGCCAGCGAGTCACACGCCAGTCGCGCCGCCATCTGGCCAGCGCCGCGATGCTGCTGATCGCAGTCAGCGTCGGCGGACTGGGCGGTTGGCAGGCGCGACAAATGACCCTGGTCAGCGCCCCGCTACCGATGACCGACGCCATGCAAGCCTACCGCCTGATTGCCCAGCAAGGCATCCTGCCGGCGGATTACAAAGTCAGCGATGACGGCGATATGCAGGGCTGGCTCGACCGTTATTTCAGCCAGGCCCAACGCCTGCCAAACCTGACCGCTGCCGGATACAAACCCATCAGCGGGCGGCTGCTCAGTACCGAACAAGGGCCGGCGGCGATGGTGGTTTATGAAGATCAGGGCGGCCACAAAGTCAGCTTCTACGTCCGCCCGCCAGGGCCGAGAAACTTCCTCCTGCCTCGAGGTAGCCGCAGCGATGGTGAGTTGCAGGCCGAGTATTGGTCGGGGGCTGGGTACAACTATGCGATGGTCAGCCCAAGTGACACGCCGGCGGCGCAGATGCTCAAGCAGACGCTGAAGTTCTGAACACTCCACTGATCCCTGTGGGAGCGGGCTTGCCCGCGATTACGGCCGCACATCCAACACTGATGGTGACTGATCCACCGCTATCGCGGGCAAGCCCGCTCCCACAGGGTCAGCGATTATTGGGCGATCGCAGTCACCCCTGCCCAAACACCTGCGAAGGCCTTCGCAACAGCGGATCGAACGGATTGATCCGCGGCCCGATCAGCGCGGCTTCGCGTTTGAGCATCTCCACCACCGTCGGCAAGCGATCCGGCCCCAGGCGATCGCTGACCGTGGCCACACTCAGCGCCGCCACCGCCCGACCTTCGCGGTCGAGGATCGGCACGGCCACCCCGGCCATGCCTTGCAATACGCCGGTGTTGCGCCCGGCGTAACCAAGGGTGCGCACATTCTCGACTTCCGAACGCAGGAACACTTCGTCGTACAGGTGGAAGTCCTTGAGCCGCGGCAAGTTGTAATGAATCACCGTGTCGCGTTCCTCTTCCGGCAGAAACGCCAGAATCGCCAGACTGCCTTGCCCTACGCCGAGCGCCACCCGCCCGCCGATGTCACCGGTAAACGTGCGGATCGGAAACGGCCCTTCACTACGGTCCAGACAGATCGCATCAAAACCGCTGCGCGCCAGCAAAAACAACGAGTCCCCCAACGACGCCGACAGCCGCAGCAATGCCGGCCGCGCCAGCTCGCGCAAATTGCCGGTGTTGCCGGCGCGGGCCGCCAAGGCAAAAAACTCCAGGCTCAGGCGATAGCGTTTGCTGCGCGCGTCCTGCTCGACCATGCCCTCGTCCATCAGGCTGCGCAGCAAGCGGTGCGTCGTCGGTTGCGACAAACCGATGCGCTGCGCCAGCTGGGTCACGCGCTCTCCGCCTTCGACGGTGTCCCCCAGACTGCGCAGCACTGCAAACAGTCTTGAGACTGCACCAACACCGACTTCATTTTTGTTTTCATTCCGTTCAATGGAATCAGGCATGTGATTTCTCGACGATAAATTTACTCACTGAATGAAACTGAAAATAGTCATCACTTCAGTGAAATAGGCCATTGAGCCCATCCTATTCTTCGTCCTACTCTGCGTCCATCAGGGGCGATTCGAACAACAGCGGCAGCCGACAGAAGTCGAGCGCCAACGCACCCCGGCAACACCCTTTTCGTATCTGCCCATACAAAAAAGCGCGCCTTTGGCGACGCATAACAATCTCAGGTGGAGCGCAGTCATGGCCTTCGTGCAACTTGAAAACCTCGGCAAACGTTACGGCGAAATCGACGCGGTCGTCGCCACCAATCTGTCGGTGGAAAAAGGCGAGTTCGTCTCCTTGCTCGGCCCCTCCGGCTGCGGCAAAACCACCACCCTGCAAATGATCGCCGGCTTCGTCGAAGTCAGCAGCGGGCGCATTGTGCTGGACGGTCGTGACATCACCCACGCCAAACCCGCCAGTCGCGGCCTCGGAGTGGTGTTCCAGAGTTACGCGTTGTTCCCGCACATGACCGTGCAAGACAACGTCGCCTTCGGCCTGCGCATGCGTAAAGTGCCCAACGGCGAACTACAGCAACGGGTGGATCGGGTGCTGAAACTGGTGCGCCTGAATCAACACGCCGAGCGTTACCCACGAGAACTCTCCGGCGGTCAGCGTCAACGTGTTGCGCTGGCCCGGGCGTTGGTGATCGAACCGCCGGTGCTGCTGCTCGACGAACCGCTGTCCAACCTCGACGCCAATTTGCGCGAGGAGATGCAGTTCGAAATCCGCCGCATCCAGCGCGAGGTCGGCATCACCACGCTGATGGTCACCCATGATCAGTCCGAAGCGCTGTCGATCAGCGACCGGGTGGTGGTCATGCAGGCCGGACGCATCACCCAGATCGACGCGCCCTACACCCTCTACGAACACCCGCGCACCGAGTTCATTTCCGGCTTCGTCGGCAAAGCCAATCTGCTGCCCGGCGAACGGGACAGTGCTGGCGTCGTGCAGGTCTGCAATCGTGACAACGGCGAGCTGACCCTGAGCCTGCGCCCGGAAAAAATCGATCTGCGTGATGTTGGCCTGGGCCGTCTGCAAGGCAAGATCGTCAGCCGTTTTTTCCTCGGTAGCCAATGGCTGTACGGCGTATCGACGACCTTGGGCGAACTCAGCGTGGTGCGCCGCAACGACGGTTCGGCCCCCTTGATCGAAGGCACGGCGGTCGGACTCGACTGGGACGCGGCGCTGCTGCGGGTGCTGAGTGTCGACGAGGTGTTGGCATGAGTACGCTTGCCGTCATCCGCCAGGGGCGTCAGGGACGTCAGGGGTATTGGTTATCGGCACCGGCCCTGGCGTTGTACTTCGGTCTGCTGGTCATCCCGTTGCTGCTGACGCTGGTGCTGTCGTTCAACGTCTTCGATTACAGCTCGGGGATCAACAGTGACGCCTACACCCTCGATCATTACAGCAGCCTGCTGGGCGATCCGTACTTCTACGAGATCTTTCTGAGGACGTTCTGGATCAGCGCCATGACCACCCTGCTCTGCGTGGTGATCGGCGTGCCCGAGGCCTACATCCTCAGCCGCATGGGCGCGCCGTGGCGCTCGATCTTCCTGATTCTGATCCTCACGCCGTTGCTGATTTCGGTGGTGGTGCGCGCCTTCGGCTGGAGCCTGTTGCTCGGCGCCGACGGCCTGGTCAACCAGACCCTGCAAGCCTTCGGTGGCTCGCCGATGAAGCTGCTTTATACGCCGTTCGCCGTGGTGATCGCCCTGGTTCACGTGATGCTGCCGTTCATGATCATTCCGGTCTGGACCTCACTGCAAAAACTCGACCCGGCCGCCGAACAAGCCGCGCTGTCGCTGGGCGCCAGCCACCTCACGGTGATGCGCAAAGTGGTGCTGCCGCAAATCATGCCCGGCGTACTCTCCGGCACCTTGATCGTGTTCGGCCTCGCGGCCAGTTCATTTGCCATTCCCGGACTGCTCGGCGGACGCCGGATAAAGATGGTCGCCACGCTGATCTACGACCAGTACCTGTCGGAGCTCAACTGGCCGATGGGTGCGGCCATCGCCGTCGCGCTGCTGTTGCTCAACCTGCTGATCATGCTGTCGTGGAACCGGATGATCGAAGGCCGCTACAAGAAGTCATTGGGATAACTCGTCATGTCCAGAAACGGTCCTTTCGCCCTGCTGTTCCATACCCTGGTGGTGCTGTTCATGCTCGCGCCGCTGGTGGTGGTGTGCCTCGTCGCCTTCACCCCGGAAAACACCCTGAGCCTGCCGACCACAGAGTTTTCCCTGCGCTGGTTCCGCGCAGTGTTCGAGCGCGCGGACTTTGTCGATGCGTTCTACAACAGCCTGATCCTGGCGTTCTGCGCCGCCACGCTGGCGACGCTGATCGCGGTGCCGGCAGCCTTGGCGATCACGCGATTCGAGTTCCCCGGCCGGGACTTTTTCAACGGGCTGTTCCTGTCGCCGATCATCATTCCGCACTTGGTGTTGGGGGTCGCCTTGCTGCGCTTGTTTGCGCTGATGGGCGTCAACGGCAGCTTCGCCTGGCTGATCTTCGCCCATGTGCTGGTGATCACCCCGTACGTGCTGCGCCTGGTGTTGGCCTCGGCCATCGGCCTGGACCGCAGCGCCGAACACGCCGCGCAATCCCTGGGCGCCGGACGCTTTACGTTGTTCCGGCAAATCACCTTGCCGATGATTTTGCCGGGGGTCGCCGGTGGCTGGCTGCTGGCGTTCATCAACAGTTTCGATGAGGTCACGTTGTCGATCTTCGTCACCTCGCCGGCCACGCAAACCCTGCCGGTGCGCATGTACGTGTACGCCACCGAATCCATCGATCCGATGATGGCGGCGGTGTCGGCCCTGGTGATTGCGCTGACCGCGCTGACCATGATTCTGCTCGATCGGGTGTATGGCCTGGATCGGGTTCTGGTGGGTAAACAATGAGGGCGCCGATGGCTCTGCTGAAACGACTGGCCGAAGGCGACCGCCCGGCCCTGGACTTCACCCTCGATGGTAAGCCTGCCCGTGGTTTGCTCGGCGATACCCTGCTGACGGCCGTGCTGACCTGCAGCGAACACCTGCGCGGCAGCGATTTCAGCGCCGAGCCCCGTGCCGGTTTCTGCCTGATGGGCGCCTGCCAGGACTGCTGGGTACGCCTGGGCGATGGCCGCCGGGTGCGGGCTTGCTCGACGCTGCTCGAAGCCGGACAGCACATCAACCGCGAACCGGGGCGCTCCCTATGAACACCAACTTCCCCTGCAAAAACCCAATCCCCTGTGGGAGCGGGCTTGCTCACGAAAGCGGTCTATCTGCCACCACCTATGTTGAATGTGCCGCCGTCATCGCGGGCAAGCCCGCTCCCACAGGGGTTCGGCGTCGATCACATATGAGGTGGGTATGAAGTCTGTAGTCATCATCGGCGCAGGCCCCGCTGGAATCCGGGCGGCGCAAACTCTCGTCGCCCACGGCGTGCGCCCGGTGCTGCTGGATGAAGCGGCGCGCGGTGGCGGGCAGATTTATCGGCGTCAGCCGGCGAATTTCAAGCGTTCGGCGGTCAAGCTATATGGCTTCGAAGCACGCAAGGCCAAGGCACTGCATCAGACCCTCGACACACTGCGCGAACAACTCGATTATCGCCCCGACACGCTGGTGTGGAACGCCGAAGCTGGGGCGCTCGACACCTTGCATGAGGGCCGCGCCGCACGGCTGGAGTTCTCCCGGGTGATCGTCGCCACGGGCGCCACCGACCGGATTCTGCCGGTGCCAGGCTGGACGTTGCCGGGGACATACAGCCTCGGTGCGGCGCAAATTGCCTTGAAGTTTCAAGGCTGTGCCATCGGTGAACGGGTGGTATTCGCCGGCAGCGGACCGTTGCTGTACTTGGTGGCGTACCAATATGCCAAGGCCGGCGCCAACTTGATCGCCGTGCTCGACAGCTCGCCCTTCAGCGCGCAGGCCCGCGCCCTGCCCGGTCTGCTGGCGCAACCGGCCACTCTCGCCAAAGGCGTCTATTACCGCACCTGGCTGACCGCACACGGCATCCCGGTACATCAGGGCGCTACCTTGAAACGCATCGATGGCGAACACCGCGTGCAATCGCTGAATTGGTCCAACTCGAAAGGCGAGCATCAGCTGGATTGCGACGCCATAGCCTTCGCCCACGGCCTGCGCAGTGAAACCCAACTCGCCGACCTGCTGGGCTGTGAATTCACCTGGAACCCGCTCAACCGCGCCTGGCTGCCGCAGCGCAACAGCGCCGGTCGCAGCAGTGTCGCCGAGGTGTACCTGGCCGGTGACGGCGCCGGCATCATGGGTGCCGACGCGGCCGAAATGGCCGGTGAACGAGCAGCCCTGGCGCTGCTCGAAGACATCGGTTACCTGATCCCGCCACAACGCGCCACCCAACTGGAACAGTCGCTGAACACTATCGGCAGATTCCGCCAAGGCCTTGAGCGCGCCTTTATCTTTCCCGAAAGCTGGGCCACCGACGCCGCGGATGAACTGATGATTTGCCGCTGCGAAGAAGTGCGCGCCGGCGACATCCGCCAGGTGGTGCGCGAAGGTCATTGGGAGATCAACCGGGTCAAGGCCCATTGCCGGGTCGGCATGGGTCGCTGCCAGGGACGGATGTGCGGCGCCGCAGCAGCGGAAATCATTGCCCGCGAAAGCCGGCGCGCCATCTCCGACATTGGTCGCCTAAGGGCTCAGGCACCGATCAAACCCCTGCCGTTCGGTCTGGAGGTCGAGCCATGATCGAGGTCGATGCAATCATTATTGGCGGCGGCATTGTCGGGGCTTCCGCCGCTCTGTTTCTGAGCAAGGCCGGCCGTCGCGTTGCGCTGATGGAGCGGGATTTTTGCGGCTCGCATTCCAGCGGCGTGAACTACGGCGGCGTGCGCCGTCAGGGTCGGCCGCTGTCGCAATTGCCGCTGTCACAACGGGCTCACGAGATCTGGGGGCAACTGCCGCAGTTGATCGGCATCAACGGCGAGTACCAGCGCAGCGGTCACCTGAAACTGGCCCGCAGTCTCAACGACCTGCACGCCTTGCAGGACTACGCCGCCAGCAGCCAGGGCTTCGGCCTCGATTTGCAGGTACTCGAACGCAATGAGTTGCGCGCACGGTTTCCGTGGGTCGGAGAGGTCGCGGTCGGTGCCTCGTTGTGCCCGGACGACGGCCACGCCAACCCGCGACTGGTGTCCCCCGCCTTCGCACAGGCGGCGCGTCGGCACGGTGCGCAAATCCATGAACAGTGCGCAGTGATCGCGGTGGAACACGACGGTCAGCGCTTTCGCGTCAGTACTCAAACCGGCCACGAGCTGCAAGCCCCCTGGCTGCTGAACTGCGCTGGCGCCTGGGCCGGTAGCCTCGCCGCACAATTCGGCGAAGCAGTGCCGATGCACGCCGGGCACCCGGCAATGCTGGTCACCGAACCGTTGCCGCTGGTGATGAATGCCAGCACCGGCGTCGAGGGTGGCGGCATTTATGCCCGTCAGGTCGCTCGCGGCAATTGTGTGTTGGGCGGCGGCCAGGGCTTTGCCCTCGATGACGCCCGCGCCCGGCCTGGTCAGAACGCAGTGATCGAGATCCTGCGCCAGGCCGTCGAGCTGTACCCGTTTCTTGAGGGCGCCCAGGCGATTCGCACCTGGAGCGGCACCGAAGGTTACTTGCCCGATCGCCAACCGGTGATCGGCCACAGCAGCACTCAACCCGGTCTGTTGCACGCGTTCGGCTTTGCCGGCGCGGGCTTTCAGATCGGGCCTGCGGTGGGCCAGGCGCTCACCGAAATCATCTGTAGCGGCGCGTCAAAGACGTCGCTGGATGCGTTTTCCATCACCCGGTTTCACTCCATCTCCGTTGCTTGATAGAGGAAGGTCGCGCCATGAATCATTTCAAACGCAGTGCACTGCTCGGTTTCTCTTGCTTGGGCGCCATGCTCACGGTCAGCCAGGCCCAGGCCGAACCGACGCTTTACCTGGGCATGAACGGCGGAACCATGGAGCGGCTCTACGCCGACAAGGTGCTGCCAGCTTTCGAGAAAGCCAACAATGTAAAAGTGGTGATCGTGCCGGGAACCTCCGCCGATATTCTGGCCAAGGTCCAGGCCAGCAAAGGCAACCCGCAGATGCACGTGATGTTCCTCGACGACGGCATCATGTACCGCGCCATCGCCATGGGCTTGTGCGACAAACTCGAAGACAGCCCGACCCTGGCGCAGATTCCGGCCAAGGGCCGCATCAAGGATCAAGCCGTGGCGGTCAGCCTCGGGGTCACGGGGCTGGCCTACAACACGCGGTTGTTCAAGGAAAAAGGCTGGAGCGCGCCGACCTCATGGATGGACATGGCCGACCCGCGCTTCAAGGACAAACTGGTGTTTCAGTCAATGGCCTCGTCGACCTTCGGCCTGCATGGTTTCCTGATGTTCAACCGGATTCAGGGCGGCAGCGAAACCGACGTCGAACCGGGGTTCAAGGCTTGGCCGAACACCGTCGGGCGTAACGTGCTGGAGTACATTCCGAGTTCGGCGAAGATTTCCGAAATGCTCCAGACCGACGAAGCGGCGCTGTTCCCGCTGACCCCGACCCAGGTCACCGCGCTGAAACTCAAGGGCATGCCGGTGGAATATGCGCAGCCGAAGGAAGGCTCCGTGGTGCTCAACGTCGCCGAATGCGCCATCGCCAACAACACCCAACCGGAACTGGCGCAGAAACTCGCCGCCTTCCTGCTGACGCCCGAAGCGCAAGCTGCCGCGCTTGAAGACGGCGATCAGATTCCATCCAATCCGAATACGCCCACCACCGACAAGACCCGCGGTCAGGTCGAGGCGATGAAGCAGTATCTGACGACCGCGATCGCCATCGACTGGGATCAGGTCAACGAACAGCGCCCGGCGTGGAATGCCCGGTGGAATCGCAGTATCGAGCGCTAACCTCGAAGATCAAAAGATCCATGTGGCGAGGGAGCTTGCTCCCGTTGGGCTGCGAAGCGGCCCCAAAAAAGGAACTGCTGCGCAGTTCAACGGGAGCAAGCTCCCTCGCCACAACCCCACCCTCACCACAGTAGCTTCACCAACACCAGTGGAAGGCAAATTCCCCATTTGGTTACACTACGCCGCCGCAGCTTGGGAGCGGCCTGAAGACTACGGGGTGACTTCACAGTGGCCATTCGACCACCCAACCGTCCGCGACTTACACCACGCTGGCCCGCGCTACGCCGTTTCTTCGGCAAGGCATTTGCAGCGCCGGCCAGTGGCAGCGCGCAGGGCCGGGTGATCCACGACTACTTCCACCACAAGGCCCATACCCAGGGCTACACCCTCAGTCACAGCCAGCAGCGAGTGATCGACTGCATGACGCAACACGCTTCGGCGCTGCTGGGCACATCAGCGCCGACACTTCCCGGTCTTTACCTCTATGGTGCAGTCGGGCGCGGCAAGAGCTGGTTGCTCGATGGTTTTTTCCAGGCCATCCCCATCGCGGAAAAACAGCGCCTGCACTTCCATGAGTTTTTTGCCCAACTGCACCAGGGCATGTTCAGCCATCGCAATCAGCCCGACCCGCTGGCGACCACCCTAGACGAACTGCTGCAAGACTGCCGGGTGCTGTGTTTCGATGAATTCCATGTGCATGACATCGGCGATGCGATGCTCATCACGCGGCTGTTCAAGGCACTGTTTCGCCGTGGGATTGTGCTGCTGGTGACCTCCAACTACCCGCCGGAAGGTTTGCTGCCCAACCCCCTCTACCACGCCCGTTTCAAACCGGTGATCGACCTGATCAACACGCGCATGCAGGTGATGGAAGTCGGCGGCCCGCATGATTACCGTAGCCAGGCGCGCGCCCACGCACAGCAGCTGTTTACCCAAGGCCAGTACGTCTGGCCGGCCACGGTGGCCCAGCGTCAGGTGTTGCAGCTGCTCGAACACGACGCACCGGCCATCCAACTGCCCGTCGGGACACGGCACCTGCAAGCCCGATACTGTGAAGGGCGAAGCGTTGGCTTCACCTTCGCCGACCTGTGCGAACACCCCACCGCGGTCATGGACTACCTGGAACTGTGCCGACGGTTCGACCGCTGGATCATCGACAAACTGCCCAGCCTCGCCGACTGTTCAATTGCCGCCCAGCAGCGCTTCATCAACCTGATCGACGTCTTGTACGACCAGGACAAGCACCTGATTCTGCTTGGTCACCAGTCATTGCGCGAAAGCCTGGGTGGCGATGCTATCGACCTGGCGCGTACGCGCAGCCGGTTGGGGCAATTGGTGGAGGTCAAGGAAGAGGTTTGATCAAGACTCTTGTGTTGGGCGACCGGCCTCTTCGCGGGCAAGCCTCGCTCCTACAATGGTTTTGAGTTGTACCTCGATCCTTTGTAGGAGCGAGGCTTGCCCGCGAAGGCGCCCTGACAGCTACCACAACTTTCCCGCTATCATGTCGCCCATTTCCAGGCCCCCACGCCCTCCTCCTGATCAATAGCGAACCTGCCCATGGATACCCTCGCCCAACTGCGCGCCGGCCAACTGTCGGGCATCACCCGTCTGGATCTGTCCTGCGGCCTGACCGAGTTCCCCCAGGAAATCTTCGACCTGGCGGACTCCCTGGAAGTGCTCAACCTCAGCGGCAACGCCTTGCGCAGCTTGCCGGACGACCTGCACCGTCTGACCCGCCTGCGTGTGCTGTTCTGCTCGGATAATCAGTTCACCGAACTGCCCGCCTGCCTCGGCCAGTGCGCGGCGCTGACGATGATCGGCTTCAAGGCCAACGCCATCGAATACGTGCCGGGCGCCGCCCTGCCGCCGCTGTTGCGCTGGCTGATCCTCACCGATAACTGCATCACGGAGCTACCGACCGAACTGGGTGAATGCCCGCATCTGCAAAAGCTCATGCTCGCCGGCAACCAGTTACAGCGTCTTCCCGAAAGCCTGAGCCATTGCCATCGACTTGAGCTGATCCGCATCGCCGCCAATCAGCTCACCGAGCTTCCCGAGTGGCTGCTGACCCTGCCGAGC
>NZ_AKJB01000024.1:0-32610 GCF_000282555.1 Pseudomonas sp. GM102
TGCGCAGCAGTCGTGAAATCAGGCAACCCGGTTTTCAGATAAGCCGCGAACACCGGGTTTACGACTGCTGCGCAGCCGAACGCAGCCTGCGCCAGCTGCTACAAGGCTGCGATCTTTTGATCCTATTGCGCCAACACCTCATCCGCCCTGCCGCCCTCTTGCTGGATCACCAAGTGAATGAAGTGCAGCTTGGCAATCACCGCCGTCGGCAGGACGAACGGATAGAAATCCGGCTGGCCCATGCTGCGTGACAGTTCGTTGAGCATGCCGGCCAGTTCGATCCATGCGTTGACGAACGACAGGAATGCCGGGCCGCCAGGGTGCTGCGGGTCGAATAGCGTGCTCGGCGGAAACGGTTGGTAATCGAAATCCATTTCCTGCGCACTCATGCCAAATCCCAAGGCAGTGTCCACTGCATCCATCATGTGCAGATAGTGAGCCCAGGTTTCCGCCCAGTCCTCCCAAGGGTGCATGGTCGCGTAGGCACTGACGTAATGTTGCTGCCAGTCGAGCGGCGCGCCTTGCTGATAATGCCGCTCAAGGGCCTCGGCATAGCTTGCTTGCTCGTCACCGAACAGACCGCGGAACGGCTCCAGCCAATGACTGTTGGCGACCAGGCGATCCCAGTAGTAATGCCCGACCTCGTGACGAAAGTGCCCGAGCAGCGTGCGATAAGGTTCGTGCATCTGCACGCGAACCTGCTCACGATGGGCGTCGTCGGCTTCCTTGATATCGAGGGTGATCAGACCGTTGGCATGCCCGGTGGTCGGCGGCTTGCCTTCGAGGTCGATACCGATGAAGTCGAAGGCCAGACCGATGTCTTCGTCCATGGATTTTGGAATGACTGACAAGCCCAGGCTGATCAGCTGCGCCACCAGACGACGCTTGGCGATTTCCACTTTGCGCCAGCGTTCGTGGTTCTCGGGGATCGACAGGTCGGGGATGGTGCGATTCAGGCTACAGGCAATGCACAAGGCATCGTGATCATTGGCCGGCAGCAGCCAGTTGCATGCGGCCGGAGAATCGAGATTGGCGCAGCGGCGGAACACACCCGCATCGGGATCGGCGTCGAGCAACCAGGTATCCGCTTGCGGGCCGGGTTGCAGCGATGACAAACGACTCTGCTGCGGCTGATAGCCCAGCGCCGCCGAGCAGGCCAGGCACTGACTGTTGCGAAAGAACAGCGACTGCCCACAATGGCAATGCCAGACCTTGCTGTTGCGCACACGCTCACCCATGAAGGGCGCAGCGATGCGTGAACTGAGCTGTTCGAAGAAGCGGTACATGGCGATCTCTCCCTGGGGCCTGCGAAGACTAGATCATTCCTCCAACATGATCGTTCCACGTTCTTTGTGGCGAGGGGGCTTGCCCCCGTTCGGCGGCGAAGCCGTCGCAAAACCTGCTTGCGCGGTATGTCTGACAGATCGCGGTTGCTTGTTTTAGGGCCGCTACGCAGCCCAACGGGGGCAAGCCCCCTCGCCACAGGTTTAGCGTCAGATCGAGATGTTGTATTCCTTCAGACGAGCCACAAACGCCTCTTCATCCAACACCTTCAACCCCAGCTCATTGGCCTTGGCCAACTTCGAGCCCGCACCCGGTCCGGCGACCACACAATGGGTCTTGGCCGACACGGAACCGGCCACCTTGGCACCGAGGCTTTCAAGTTTGTCCTTGGCGACATCGCGACTCATCAGTTCCAGCGAACCGGTCAGCACCCAGGTCTGCCCGGCCAGCGGCAACCCTTCGACGACTTTTTTCTCGCTCTGCCAATGCATACCGAAATCGCGCAGCTGCTTTTCGGCCGCCTCGGCGAGTTGACGATTTTCCGTGCCCGCAAAGAACTCGCGAACCGAAGTCGCCTGTTTCTCCGGCAGTGCCTGGCGCATGTCCAGCCAATCAGCACTCATCACCGCTTCGAGTGAGCCGAACTTGTCCGCAAGCTTCTGCGCCCCGCCCGGCCCGACCGACGGAATGTGCAACTTGTCGAGGAAGCCGCCCAGTGTCGTACTGGCGGAAAATTCGGCGCCCAACTCGCCCTGATCCTGAATCTGCATACCGTGCTTGAGCAGATCCGCGATCACCTGCCGGTTGTGCGCATCTTCAAAGAAGCTGTAAATCTCGTGAGCCACTTCCAGCCCGACATCCGGCAAGTACGTGAGCACTTGCGGCAACGCCTGCTGAACCCGCTCCAGCGAGCCGAGAGAACGCGCAAGCACCTTCGCCGTTTCTTCGCCGACATCGGGAATGCCCAAGGCGTAGATGAACCGCGCCAGACTCGGCCGCTTGCTGTCTTCAATGGCGCCAAGCAGGTTCTTGCTCGACAGTTCGGCAAAGCCTTCCAGGTCGACGATCTGCTCGAACGTCAGGGCATAGAGATCGGCCGGCGAACTCACCAGGCCTTCGTCCACCAATTGCTCGACGCTCTTCTCGCCCAGACCTTCGATGTCCATGGCGCGGCGCGAGACAAAGTGGATGATCGCTTGCTTGAGTTGCGCACCGCAGGCCAGACGGCCGACACAGCGATACACCGCGCCTTCGCTGATGGTCTCGCGGCCCTTGCTGCGCTTGACCAGTTGCGTGCGCTCGACATGAGAACCGCAGACTGGGCACTGCTCGGGAATCTGCACCGGCCGGGCATTCTCCGGACGACGCTCGGCAACCACTTGCACCACTTGCGGAATCACATCACCGGCGCGGCGAATGATCACCGTGTCACCGATCATCAGGCCCAGCCGCGCAACCTCATCCATGTTGTGCAAGGTCGCATTGGCCACGGTGACGCCAGCCACCTTGACCGGTTTCAAGCGCGCCACCGGCGTCACGGCACCGGTGCGCCCCACTTGGAACTCCACATCGAGCAGCTCGGTGAGCTCTTCCATGGCCGGGAATTTATGGGCGATTGCCCAACGCGGCTCGCGAGCGCGGAAACCCAGTTCACGCTGGGACGCAATGCTGTTGACCTTGAACACCACGCCGTCGATTTCATACGGCAGCGCATTACGGCGCTCGCCGATGTCGCGGTAGTAATCCAGGCATTCAGCGATGCCATTGGCCAGCTTCAGCTCATGACTGATCGGCATACCCCAGGCTTTGAGTTGCTGCAGATTGCCAATGTGCGTGTTGGCGATATCGGCCGAAATCTGGCCGATGCCGTAGCAGCAGAACTCCAGCGGACGGTTGGCGGTGATCTTCGAATCCAGCTGCCGCAAGCTGCCCGCCGCCGCGTTACGCGGGTTGGCGAAGGTCTTGCCGCCGACTTCCAGTTGCGTGGCGTTGAGCCGTTCGAAACCGGCCTTGGACATGAAGACTTCACCCCGCACTTCCAGGGTCGCCGGCCAGCCGGTGCCATGCAGCTTGAGCGGAATATTGCGCACGGTGCGCACGTTGACGCTGATGTCTTCACCGGTGGTGCCATCGCCGCGGGTGGCGCCGCGCACCAGTACACCATCCAGATAGAGCAGACTGACCGCCAGGCCATCGAGCTTGGGTTCGCAGCTGTACTCCACCGCAGCGCCAGCGCCGAACAAGTCGCCGACCGGCAGGTCCAGCCCTTCCGTCACCCGGCGATCGAATTCGCGCATGTCGGTTTCTTCGAAGGCGTTGCCCAGGCTGAGCATTGGCACTTCATGGCGCACCTGAGTGAACGCCGACAGCGCCGCACTGCCGACACGCTGGGTCGGCGAGTCGCTGGTGATCAGTTCGGGATGGGCTGCTTCGAGGGCCTTGAGCTCGTGGAACAAGCGATCGTATTCGGCGTCCGGAATGCTCGGTTCGTCCAGCACGTGGTAGCGATAGTTGTGCTGATCGAGCTCGGCGCGCAGCTCTAGAATGCGGTTTTTGGCGGCGGTCATGGGTGTTCTCTCATAAAGCAAAAGAGCAGCCGAGGCTGCTCAATCTGTTGATGCTGTACAAATCATTGTAGGAGCCAGGCTTGCCGGCGAAGGCGTACATGAGATCGCCTTCGCCGGCAAGCCTGGCTCCTACAAGATCAGCGCTTCTGGGTCAAAGCGCGACGCTCGAACTCGACGATGCGCTGACGGTAATGCTCGATTGTTTGGGCGGTCAACACGCTGCGCTGGTCGTCCTTCAGTTCGCCGTTCAGCTCCTGGGACAGTTTGCGTGCCGCAGCCACCATCACATCGAAGGCTTGCTTGGGATGACGCGGGCCTGGCAGACCAAGGAAGAAGCTCACCGCCGGGGTGCTGAAATGATCGATGTCATCCAGATCGAAGACGCCCGGCTTGACCGCATTGGCCATGGAGAACAGGACTTCGCCGTTACCGGCCATGCTTTCGTGGCGGTGGAAAATGTCCATCTCGCCGAAACGCAGACCGCTTTCCAGAATGTTCTGCAACAGCGCCGGGCCCTTGAAGCCGGCCGGGTCGCGGCAGATTACGCTGATCACCAGCACTTCTTCGGCTTGCGGCTGATCTTTCTCGGCCGAGCTGGCGGGCTTGGTGTCATCCGGGAAATCGTCGTCACGGCTGCTGAAGCTCGGGCCGCCGTCCAGATCCAGACTGAGGTTCATGTCGCCTTGCGATGGTTCACCATGGCCACGCTTGCCGCGCTTGGAACCCGACTCGCGAGGTTCACGGGCAGGCATGCTCACCGACGGCAGATCGTGCTCGTCCAGTTGCGGTTCTTTATGGTTATCCAGCACGCGGGGCGGGCCCAACAGCTCGGCGCTGGTGTCCTCGTCCGGCAGATTGGACAAACTTCGGTCAAGACGGAATTTCAGTTTTCCCTTGCCGCCGCGCATGCGACGCCAGCCATCGAAAAGAATACCGGCAATGACAATAATGCCGATGACGATCAGCCACTCGCGCAGACCGATTTCCATGTAATCCCGTGCCTCTATAAAAAATGCTGAAAAATAAGGGGTTTACACTGTGCAAACCGCTTTAAAACGTGGCGCCAACTCTATGTTCTGACAGGCGTTTTACCCACGTATACGAAAAATTGACATTAAACTAGCACGACCAAAGGCAACTTTACACCGTCTGTCACAGTGGCTTGCGCGAATTATGTCGATTGGCCAGCAAGTCAAGGCAGGTAAAAAGCCCTACAGCTCAAAAATACTTGCCCCACAAGCGATGATTCAGGCATCCACCATGGCCATCGCCTCCTCCACATCCACTGCCACCAGACGCGAGCAACCGGGTTCGTGCATCGTCACCCCCATCAATTGATCAGCCATTTCCATGGCGATCTTGTTGTGGGTGATGTAGATGAACTGCACCGTCTGCGACATCTCTTTGACCAGCCGTGCGTAGCGTCCAACGTTAGCGTCATCCAATGGCGCGTCAACCTCATCGAGCATGCAGAACGGCGCAGGATTCAACTTGAAGATGGCAAATACCAGGGCCAATGCGGTCAGGGCTTTTTCGCCACCGGAGAGCAAATGGATGGTGCTGTTCTTCTTTCCTGGCGGCTGCGCCATGATCGTTACCCCTGTATCGAGTAGATCTTCGCCCGTCAGTTCCAAATACGCGCGCCCTCCACCGAAAACTTTTGGGAAAAGGGCCTGTAAACCGCCATTGATCTGATCAAAGGTATCTTTGAAGCGGTTTCGGGTTTCCTTGTCGATCTTGCGAATGACGTTCTCAAGCGTGTCCAGCGCTTCCACCAAATCGTCGTTCTGAGCATCCAGATAACGCTTACGCTCGGATTGTTGCTGGTATTCGTCGATGGCTGCGAGGTTGATCGCCCCGAGGCGCTGAATCCGCGCGGCAATGCGCTCGAGTTCTTCTTCGGCGTCTTTCTCGCTGGCTTCGGCTACCAGCGTGGCGAGGACGCCGTGAAGGTCGTAGCCGTCTTCCAGCAACTGATCTTCAAGGGTCTTGCGACGCACGGTCAGGGCTTGCCATTCCATGCGCTGGTGTTCGAGTTGACCACGGATCAATTGCGATTGCTGCTCGGCCTGATTACGGCGTTTTTCGGCGTCACGCAGTTCGCGGTCGGCATCTTCCATGGCCATTTGCGCGGTCTTGAGTTCTTCGTCAACCGTCATGCGCTTGTCGAGCAGCTCTTCAAGCTTCAGACGCAGCTCTTCCAGCGGCGCCTCGCCCTCTTCCAGATTGAGGCTGAGCTGTTCGCGCTTCTCGGTCAGGCGCTCGGACTGCATTTCCAGCCGCTCAAGGGCCTGACGAGTGGAGTCGTGTTGCGCCTTCAGCGAACCGAGGCGCACCGCCAATTGATGCGCATGATCCTTATGCTGTCGGGCTTCCTGACGCACCCGGTCGAGGCGTTCGCGCAGGCTGTCGCGCTGGGCCAACAGCAACTCACGCTGCTCGGTGTCCAGCGCCATGCTGTCGAGGGCTTCCTGCAATTGCAGGCGCGCTTCGCCGATGTTTTCGTGTTCCAGGGTGCGCTGTTCACTCAACTCGGTGAGTTCTTCATCGAGACGGGTACGGCGTAACGTCAACTGCTCGACCTTGGCTTTGCCGGCGGACAGCTGGGCTTTCAATTCGCCTTGCTGACGGGCTTCGTCTTGCAGCAAACGGCGCAAATGTTCGCGGCCGTTTTCCTGCTGACGCTGTTGCGCCCTGAGATTCTGAAGTTGGGTTTCCAGGGTTTCGACCGTGGCTTCGCGCTCTTCGCGTTCAAGGCCCAAACGCTGGATTTCCTGGCCACGGGCAAGTACGCCGCTTTCCGCTTCGCTGGCCCGGCGCACACGTAAAAAGTGTCGGCCGACCCAGTAACCGTCGCGGCTGATCAGGCTTTGCCCGGTCGCCAATTGCCCGCGCAAGGCCAAGGCCTGCTCAAGGCTGTCGACCGGTTTGACCTGCCCCAGCCATGGCGACAAATCAATCTGCGCCTCGACCTTGTCGAGCAAACTGCCGGGCATGCGCACGCCATCGGTGGCCGGGCTGAGCAGGCGCAAATCGCCTTGGGCAAACCCGGCCAGATCGAAGTCACCGAAGTCATCCACCAGCACCGCTTGCAGGTCGGCGCCGAGCACGGTTTCCACCGCCAGCTCCCAACCGGCCTCGACCTTCAGGCCTTCGGCCAGACGCGGGCGATCCGCCAGATGCTGTTCGCGCAGCCATTCGGCGGTGCCGGTGCCCGGATCGAGCGCGGCTTGCTGCAAGGCTTCCAGCGACGCCAATCGCCCGTTGAGCCGCTGCAAATCACCTTGGGCTTGCTGCTGCGCCGAAAGCGCTTGCTGCAACTCCTGACGCAGTTGCTCAAGGCGTTCGACTTGCGCTTCTTCACTGGCCTGCAAGTCTTCGAGCGTGGCCTCGGACGCAGCCAACTGCTCGCTGAGTTCCATGATCGCCGCGTCTTCAGGATCCGCTGACAACAACGCACGTTCTTCGCCAAGACGTTTCTGGCGATCGGCCAAACGTTCCATGCTGGTTTCCAGCTGCTGGATCCGCGACTGCTGAACTTCAGACTGACGGCGTGGCTCGGCGGCGGTGAGGTTGAAAGTGTCCCACTGCTCCTGCCAACCGTGCATGCTGGTTTCGGATTCTTCGAGCGCGGCGGCGGCTTCTTCGGCGGCGGCACTAGTGACTTCCTGCTCCGGCGTGAGCATGTCCAGCTCTTCGCCCAAGGTCAGCAGCAAGGTGCGGTCGTGGCCCAGGTGAGACTCGGTTTCCAGCCGCGCGCGCTCGGCTTCTTTCAGGTCGTCCTGCAACTGACGCAAGCGCTGTTGACCGTGCTGAATGCTCTGCTCGACCCGGGCGATGTCACCACCGACCGAATAAAAACGCCCCTGCACCAGATTGAAGCGTTCGGACAGATCGTGATGACCGTCACGCAGGCGCTCGATGGCCGCGTCGGCATTGCGTTGCTCAGCCACCAGGGCTTCGAAGGTGATTTCCTGGGTGCCAATGATCGACTCGCGCTGGCCGACCTGTTCGTTCAACGCCTGCCAGCGCAGGGCCGACAGCTGGGCCTTGAGCTGGCGCTCTTCGCCTTTGTATTCCTGATACTTCTTGGCGGCCTCGGCCTGGCGGTGCAAGCGCTCAAGCTGACGCTCGAGCTCTTCGCGCAGGTCGGTCAGGCGGGCAAGGTTTTCGTGGGTGCGGCGGATGCGGTTTTCGGTCTCGCGCCGACGTTCCTTGTACTTGGAAATACCG
This sequence comes from Pseudomonas sp. GM102, assembly GCF_000282555.1. Classification (NCBI taxonomy): domain Bacteria; kingdom Pseudomonadati; phylum Pseudomonadota; class Gammaproteobacteria; order Pseudomonadales; family Pseudomonadaceae; genus Pseudomonas; species Pseudomonas sp. GM102. Next base: position 8,085 of record NZ_AKJB01000024.1, read on the forward strand.
GCGGCTTCTTCGATGAAATTGCGCAGGTCTTCGGGCTTGGACTCGATCAGCTTGGAGATCATCCCCTGCTCGATAATCGAATAGCTGCGCGGGCCAAGACCGGTGCCGAGGAAGATGTCGGTGATATCGCGGCGACGGCATTTGGTGCCGTTGAGGTAGTAGGTCGTCTGGCTGTCGCGGGTCACTTTGCGGCGAATGGAAATTTCCGCATAGGCCGCCCATTCGCCGAGCAGGGTGCCGTCGGAGTTATCGAACACCAGCTCAATGCTGGCCTGGCTCACCGGTTTACGGCTGGTCGAGCCGTTGAAGATGACGTCGGTCATCGACTCGCCGCGCAAGTTCTTGGCCGAGCTCTCGCCCATCACCCAGCGCACGGCGTCGATGATGTTCGACTTGCCGCAGCCATTGGGGCCGACCACGGCCGCCATGTTACTGGGGAAGTTTACCGTGGTCGGGTCGACGAAGGATTTGAACCCCGCCAGTTTGATGCACTTGAGCCGCACGCTTAAGCGACCGTCAGGGCAGAAATCACCAGATCGCAACTGCGCTGGGCATACGCCGTCAGCACCACGCGGATCTGAGGAAGGTCACGAGCCAGTACGGCAGCGAGCAAGCGTTCGAACAGCTCGAGGAACTCGCTCATCGAGGCCTTGCGCTGATCCAGCGCGAGAAAATACGCGCGGCTCATGGCCGGCTGCAGATTCTCGACGGTTTCCTGCAAGTACGGGTTGTTGGCGAACGGATAGGCGGCGCGCATCACACTGAAGCTGTCGTCGACGAACGTGCGGATGTCCTGGCGTTCGTAGCTGGCGGTCAGGCGCTGCTGGATCTCCACGAACGGCGCCATGTCGGCCTGGACTTGCCAGCCACTGGCCACGGCGTTGCCGAGCAGAATGTACAACTCGCTCATCAGCGTGCACAGGCTTTGTACCTTGTGCGCCGTGAGTTCGGTCACATGGGCGCCACGTCGCGGCAAAATCGCGATCAAGTGGCGGCGCTCGAGGATCAGCAAGGCCTCACGGACTGAACCGCGGCTGACATTGAGCGCCAGCGTGACCTTCTGTTCCTGGATGCGCTCCCCCGGCTTCATTTCGCCGCGAATGATACGTTCGGCGAGGTGGTGAGCGATTTGTTCGGCGAGGCTGTCCGGCGCCTTGAACGTCATGGTTGTCCTTCAAACTCTTCGATCTGCACAAGCGGCGCAGTGTAGCGCAATTGATCGGTCATGGCGGAGTGCCCACCCAGCGGTTTTTGGCACGATTCAAGCAAAAGGCAAGCTATCTCTAGAGGGTCAATAATGAAGAAGCGAGTCGTTGATCGACAAAATGCTATTTCCTGACCTTTAAGTCAGAAAATCATTGACCGAAAAGTCAGACCTGATAAATTCGGCTCATGTCGGTTAACAACAATAATGAGTTTGCGAGGCCTTCCGTGATCCAGTTTTTACTAAACCAGGAACTCCGTAGCGAGCACGCCCTGGACCCGAACCTGACCGTGCTCAATTATCTGCGCGACCATGTGGGAAAACCCGGCACCAAAGAAGGCTGCGCCAGCGGTGACTGTGGCGCCTGCACCGTGGTAGTCGGCGAGTTGCAGACGGACGACGATGGCCGCGAACACATTCGCTATCGCAGCCTCAATTCGTGCCTGACGTTCGTCTCCTCCTTGCACGGCAAGCAACTGATCAGCGTCGAAGACCTCAAGCACCAGGGCGAACTGCACAGCGTGCAAAAAGCCATGGTCGAGTGCCACGGTTCGCAATGCGGTTTCTGCACACCAGGCTTCGTCATGTCGCTGTTCGCGCTGCAAAAGAACAGCGACCAGCCCGACGCCCATAAAGCCCACGAAGCGCTAGCCGGCAACCTCTGCCGCTGCACCGGTTATCGGCCGATCCTGGCCGCTGCCGAGCAATCTTGCTGCGGCAAACAACCCGACCAATTCGATGCTCGCGAAGCGGACACCATCGCTCGCCTGAAAGCCATCGCCCCCACCGACATCGGCGAACTCAACAGTGGCGACAAACGCTGCCTGGTGCCGCTGACCGTGGCCGATCTGGCCGACCTCTATGACGCTTATCCACAAGCTCGCTTGCTGGCCGGCGGCACTGATCTGGCGCTGGAAGTCACTCAGTTCCACCGCACCTTGCCGGTGATGATCTACGTCGGCAACGTCGCTGAAATGAAACGCATCGAACGCTTCGACGATCGCCTGGAAATCGGCGCCGCCACCGCCCTCTCCGACTGCTACGACGCCTTGAAGGCCGAGTACCCGGACTTCGGCGAATTGCTGCAACACTTCGCTTCCTTGCAGATCCGCAACCAGGGCACCCTCGGCGGCAACATCGGCAACGCCTCGCCAATCGGCGACTCACCACCGCTGCTGATCGCCCTCGGCGCGCAGATCGTCCTGTGCAAGGGCGAAACCCGCCGCACCATGGCGCTGGAAGATTACTTCATCGATTACCGGGTGACCGCGCGTCAGGAAAGCGAGTTCATCGAAAAGATCATCGTGCCGCGCGCCAGCGTTGAACAACTGTTCCGCGCCTACAAGGTATCCAAGCGTCTGGACGATGACATTTCCGCCGTTTGTGCAGCGTTCAACCTGCGCATCGACACCGGCGTGATCGCCGACGCCCGCGTCGCCTTCGGCGGCATGGCGGCCATTCCAAAACGTGCAAAAAACTGTGAGGCCGCACTGGTTGGCGCACCGTTCAACAATGCCACCCTCGAACGCGCCTGCGCTGCATTGGCCGAAGACTTCACGCCGCTCTCGGACTTCCGCGCCAGCAAGGAATACCGCCTGCTCAGCGCGCAGAACCTGCTGCGTAAATACTTCATCGAACTGCAAACACCGCACATCGAGACTCGGGTGACCGCTTATGTCTAATCATCACGCTGTAGAGAAGACCCAAGCCGAACTGGCTGAATTGTTCGCCAAGGACCTGACCACCGGAGTCGGCCGCAGCGTCAAGCACGACAGCGCCGACAAGCATGTGTCCGGCGAAGCGCAGTACATCGACGATCGGCTGGAATTCCCCAATCAGCTGCACGTTTACGCACGGCTATCAGACCGTGCTCACGCGAAAATCATCAGCATCGACACCAAGCCTTGTTATGCCTTCGAAGGCGTGCGCATCGCCATTACCCACGAAGATGTGCCAGGCCTGAAAGACATCGGCCCGCTGTTGCCGGGCGATCCATTGCTGGCCATCGATGACGTGCAATTCGTCGGTCAACCGGTACTCGCCGTCGCAGCGAAAGACCTGGAAACCGCGCGCAAAGCAGCGATGGCCGCGATCATCGAATATGAAGATCTGGAACCGGTTCTGGACGTGGTCGAAGCGCTGCGCAAACGCCATTTCGTGCTCGACAGCCACACCCACCAGCGTGGCGATTCGGCCACCGCGCTTTCTACTGCCGAACATCGCATTCAAGGCACGCTGCACATCGGCGGCCAGGAACACTTTTATCTGGAAACCCAGATCTCTTCGGTAATGCCGACTGAAGACGGCGGCATGATCGTTTACTGCTCGACCCAGAACCCCACCGAAGTACAGAAACTGGTGGCGGAAGTGCTGGACGTGTCGATGAACAAAATCGTTGTCGACATGCGCCGCATGGGCGGTGGTTTCGGCGGCAAGGAAACTCAAGCGGCAAGCCCGGCGTGCCTGTGCGCGGTGATTGCGCACCTGACCGGTCAGCCGACCAAAATGCGCCTGCCGCGTGTAGAAGACATGCTGATGACCGGCAAGCGTCACCCGTTCTACGTCGAGTACGACGTGGGCTTCGACAGCACCGGTCGCTTGCATGGCATTGCGCTGGAACTGGCCGGCAACTGCGGTTGCTCACCGGATTTGTCGGCATCGATTGTCGACCGCGCGATGTTCCATGCCGACAACTCTTATTACCTGGGCGACGCGACCATCAACGGTCACCGCTGCAAAACCAACACCGCGTCGAACACCGCTTACCGTGGTTTCGGCGGCCCGCAAGGCATGGTCGCCATCGAAGAAGTGATGGACGCGATTGCCCGGCATTTGGGCCTCGATCCGCTGGCCGTGCGCAAGGCCAACTACTACGGCAAGACCGAGCGCAACATCACCCATTACTACCAGACCGTCGAGCACAATATGCTCGAGGAAATGACCGCCGAACTGGAAGCCAGCAGCCAGTACGCCGAGCGCCGCGAAGCAATCCGTCGCTACAACGCCAACAGCCCGATCCTGAAAAAAGGCCTGGCGCTGACCCCAGTGAAATTCGGTATTTCCTTCACCGCCAGTTTCCTCAACCAGGCCGGTGCACTGATCCACATCTACACCGACGGCAGCATCCACTTGAACCACGGCGGCACGGAGATGGGCCAGGGTCTGAACACCAAGGTTGCGCAAGTCGTGGCTGAAGTGTTCCAGGTGGAAATGGACCGCGTGCAGATCACCGCGACCAACACCGACAAGGTCCCGAACACCTCGCCAACCGCTGCTTCGAGCGGCGCCGACCTCAATGGTAAAGCGGCGCAAAACGCGGCTGAAATCATCAAGAAACGCTTGGTGGAATTTGCCGCGCGGCAATACAAGGTCAGCGAAGAAGATGTGGAATTCCACAACGGTCACGTGCGGGTTCGCGATCACATTCTGACGTTTGAATCGCTGATCCAGCAGGCGTATTTCGCCCAGGTATCGCTGTCGAGCACCGGCTTCTACAAGACCCCGAAAATCTACTACGACCGCAGCCAGGCGCGAGGTCGGCCGTTCTATTACTACGCCTTCGGTGCAGCCTGCGCCGAGGTGATCGTCGACACCCTGACTGGCGAGTACAAGATGCTGCGCACCGACATTCTTCACGATGTCGGCGACTCGCTGAACCCGGCGATCGACATCGGTCAGGTCGAGGGCGGTTTCATCCAGGGCATGGGCTGGCTGACCATGGAAGAACTGGTGTGGAACAACAAAGGCAAACTGATGACCAACGGCCCGGCCAGCTACAAGATCCCGGCGGTGGCAGACATGCCATTGGACCTGCGGGTGAAGCTGGTGGAAAACCGCAAGAACCCGGAAGACACGGTGTTCCATTCCAAGGCCGTGGGTGAGCCGCCGTTCATGCTCGGCATTGCCGCGTGGTGCGCGATCAAGGACGCCGTGGCCAGTTTGGGCGACTACCAGCATCAACCGAAAATCGACGCACCGGCGACCCCGGAGCGGGTGTTGTGGGGCTGTGAGCAGATGCGGCAGTTGAAGGTGGCCAAGGCTGCCGAAGCCGAGGCCGAGTTGGCTCCGCTCTAAACCGCGGCGCGGCCAATCGCCAGCAGGCTGGCTCCCACAGGATTTGCGTTGAATCCAGATTGTGTGGACACCACAAACCCTGTGGGAGCTAGCCTGCTAGCGATGACGGCCGAACAGACAACAAAGATGTTGAGGTGAATATGTACAACTGGATCGACGCCCTCGCCGACCTGCAAACCCGGGGTGAACCCTGTGTGTTGGTGACCATCATCGAAGAGCTCGGCTCGACGCCGCGTAATGCCGGCTCGAAGATGGTCATCAGCGCCACGCAAACATTCGACACCATCGGTGGCGGGCATCTGGAGTACAAGGCCATGCAGATCGGCCGCGAGATGCTTGCCAGCGGCCGACAGGACACCCATCTGGAGCGCTTCAGCCTCGGCGCCAGCCTGGGCCAGTGCTGCGGTGGCGTGACCGTATTGCTGTTCGAACCGATGGGCCAGGTCCAGGCGCAGATCGCAGTGTTCGGCGCCGGCCACGTCGGGCGGGCGCTGGTGCCGCTGCTCGCCAGCCTGCCCTGCCGGGTACGCTGGATCGACTCGCGGGAAGCTGAATTCCCCGATCAGATCCCCCATGGCGTGCGCAAAATCGTCACCGAAGAACCGCTGGATGAAATCGATGACCTGCCCAGCGGCAGTTACTGCATCGTCATGACCCACAACCACCAGCTCGACCTCGAACTCACCGCCGCGATCCTCAAGCGCAACGACTTCGCCTACTTCGGCTTGATCGGTTCGAAGACCAAACGAGTGAAGTTCGAACACCGCCTGCGTGACCGCGGTTTCGACAGCAGCGTGCTGCAACGCATGCGCTGCCCGATGGGCATCGGCGAAGTCAAAGGCAAGTTGCCTGTGGAAATCGCCATCTCCATCGCCGGCGAAATCATCGCCACCTATAACGCGAATTTCGGCCAGCACACTGCCAGCGCCGGATCATCGATCGCCAAACTGCTGCCTGCTTCACGCCGTAGCCAAGCTTCGAACTGAAAAGCTTCGAACTAAAAATGAGAACCCCCATGCCTCTGACTCGCAAAGCCTACCGCGCCGCCATTCTGCACAGCATCGCCGACCCTGCCGAAGTGGGTATCGAAGCCTCGTACGAATATTTCGAAGACGGCCTGCTGGTGGTCGATAACTGCCGCATCAGCGCCATCGGCCATGCCAGCGAATTGCTGCCGACCCTGCCGGCCGATATCCAGATCACGCATTATCAGGACGCCTTGATCACCCCGGGCTTCATCGATACCCACATTCACTTGCCACAAACCGGCATGGTCGGCGCCTATGGCGAACAGCTGCTGGATTGGCTCAATACCTACACCTTCCCGTGCGAAAGCCAGTTCGCCGACAAGAACCATGCGGACGAAGTCGCGGACATTTTCATCAAGGAACTGCTGCGCAATGGCACCACCACTGCACTGGTGTTCGGCAGCGTGCATCCGCAGTCGGTGAACTCGTTTTTCGAGGCCGCCGAACAGCTGGACCTGCGAATGATTGCCGGCAAGGTGATGATGGACCGCAATGCGCCGGACTACCTGACCGACACCGCCGAATCGAGCTACGTCGAAAGCAAGGCGCTGATCGAGCGCTGGCACGGCAAGGGTCGCTTGCACTACGCGGTCACTCCGCGTTTTGCACCGACCAGCACCCCGGAACAACTGACCCTCGCCGGCCAATTGCTCAGCGAATATCCGGATCTGTACATGCAGACCCACATCAGCGAAAACCTCAAGGAAGTCGAGTGGGTCAAGGCGCTGTTCCCGGAGCGCAAGGGCTACCTGGACGTCTACGATCACTACCAATTGCTCGGCGAGCGCTCGGTGTTCGCTCATGGCGTGCACCTGTGCGACGACGAGTGTGCGCGACTGGCCGAAACCGGCTCGGCGATTGCGTTTTGCCCGACCTCGAACTTCTTCCTCGGCAGCGGCCTGTTCAATCTGCCGATGGCCGAGAAGCACAAACTCAATGTTGGTCTGGGTACCGACGTCGGTGGCGGCACCAGTTTCTCGCTGCTGCAAACCCTGAACGAAGCCTACAAAGTCATGCAACTGCAAGGCGCGCGACTGAGCCCGTTCAAGTCGCTGTACCTGGCCACCCTTGGCGGCGCCCGCGCCCTGCGCCTGGAAGACAAGATCGGGACCTTGCAACCGGGCACCGACGCGGACTTCCTGGTGCTGGACTACAACGCCACGCCACTGCTCGGCTATCGCCTGAAACAGGCCAATAACATTGCCGAGACGTTGTTTGTCTTGATGACGCTGGGGGATGACCGGACTGTTCTGCAGACGTATGCGGCGGGGAATCTGGTGCATCAGCGTTAAGCTATTCCGGGCATAAAAAATCCCCCGCAATCGTTGGTTGCGGGGGAACGATCAGCGTCAGGAAGTCAGAGCTTGGCAGTCGAGCGCCCAGGCTTCTTGGTCTGCAACAAATGCGAAAACACCGCATGCAAATCATCCGACGCACTTTCTTCGTCGAGGTTGAGTTTGCTGTCGATGTGGTCCATGTGATGCATCATCAGGTCCACCGCCAGCGTCGCGTCCCGTGCTTCGATAGCGTTGATCAACTGAGTGTGTTCATCGTAGGAACAGTGGGAACGGTTGCCGCTCTCGTACTGGGCGATGATCAACGAAGTCTGGGACACCAGGCTGCGCTGGAAGCTGATCAGCGGCGCGTTTTTCGCCGCTTCGGCCAGCTTCAAGTGAAACTCGCCCGACAGACGGATTCCGGCACCACGATCGCCACGGGAGAAACTGTCGCGCTCGTCATTGACCATCTGCCGCAAGTCGGCAATTTCCTCGGCGGTGGCATGCTGAACCGCCAATTCAGTGATCGCCCGCTCCACCAGACGCCGCGCCATAAACACCTGGCGGGCCTCTTCGACACTCGGGCTGGCAACGACAGCACCGCGATTCGGTCGCAGCAACACCACGCCTTCATGGGCCAGACGCGACAGCGCTCGGCGAATGATGGTGCGGCTGACCCCGAAAATTTCCCCCAGCGCTTCTTCGCTCAACTTGGTGCCGGGCGCCAGACGCTGTTCGAGGATGGCCTCGAAGATATGCGCATAGACAATATCGTCCTGGGTACCGCTGCGGCCGGCTTTGCCTGCTCGCGGTTGTTTCTTGAGGGGTTGCAACTGTTCGTTCATGGGCACTCGAGTCGGGAGAACTGCGGCGAATTGACCGTGACTGTAATACGGCACAGTGGGTCGCTGGCAAGTATCGCGTAAAAAACACCGTGATTGTACACAATGGTAGGTGGCAACACGACTGTACGGCTGTTTGTCGTCTTCGCTGTATTGCAACGACCGGTTACTTTTCAGTTTAGGCTTGAACGCAGAATCCGCTGCTCAACGCGATCCCCTGTAGGAGCGAGGCTTGCCCGCGAAGGCGCCGTGTCATTGCGCATTGATGTCGACTGACACTACGCCTTCGCGGGCAAGCCTCGCTCCTACAGGGTTCAGGGTTGATTCGGATATTTTCGTACGCACAAGGAACACCGCTGTCATGACCGACGCCACGCACACGCAGCTTCGCCCCCTGACTGACACATCACCCTCGGCCATCGTCGCCGGGTTCATCGCCATGATGACCGGTTACACCAGTTCACTGGTGCTGATGTTCCAGGCCGGGCAAGCGGCGGGCCTGACGAGCGGGCAGATTTCGTCGTGGATCTGGGCGATCTCGATTGGCATGGCGGTGTGCTCGATCGGCTTGTCCCTGCGCTACCGCACCCCGATCACCATCGCCTGGTCGACCCCTGGCGCAGCGTTGCTGATCACCAGCCTTGGCGGTGTCAGTTACGGCGAGGCCATCGGCGCCTACATCACTTGCGCGGTGCTGGTGACGATCTGTGGCCTGACCGGCAGTTTCGAACGGCTGGTGAAAAAGATTCCGGCTTCATTGGCGGCGGCGTTGCTGGCGGGGATTCTGTTCAAGATCGGCAGCGAGATTTTCGTCGCCGCCCAGCACCGCACTGCGCTGGTCCTGGGGATGTTCTTCACCTATCTGGTGGTTAAACGCTTGTCGCCGCGCTACGCCGTGCTCGCCGCGCTGTTGATTGGCACTGCGCTATCGGGTTTTATGGGGTTGCTGGATTTCAGTGGCTTTCATCTGGAAGTCGCGACACCGGTCTGGACCACGCCGCATTTCTCCCTGGCCGCGACCATCAGCATCGGCATTCCGCTGTTCGTGGTGGCGATGACCTCGCAGAACATGCCGGGCATCGCCGTATTGCGCGCCGACGGCTACAACGTGCCAGCCTCGCCACTGATCACCACCACCGGCATTGCCTCGTTGCTGTTGGCGCCGTTCGGCTCCCATGGGATCAACCTGGCCGCCATCAGCGCGGCGATCTGCACCGGGCCGCATGCCCATGAGGATCGCCACAAGCGCTACACGGCCGCCGTCTGGTGCGGGATTTTCTACGGGATTGCCGGGGTGTTCGGCGCGACGCTGGCGGCGTTGTTTGCCGCATTACCTAAAGAGCTGGTGCTGTCGATTGCCGCGCTGGCGCTGTTCGGCTCGATCATCAATGGGTTGAGCATTGCCATGGCGCAGGTGCAGGAACGGGAAGCAGCGCTGATTACCTTTATGGTGACGGCGTCGGGGTTGACGCTGTTTTCCATCGGTTCGGCGTTCTGGGGGATTGTCGCGGGGGTATTGACACTGGTGATTCTGAACTGGCGCAAGGCCTGAGGGCGCCTTCGCGGGCAAGCCTCGCTCCTACAGGTTCAGCGTGAAGCCTTGTAGGAGCGAGGCTTGCCCGCGAAGGCATCCCCGAGATCGACATCGCAGGCCAAGCCATGCGCCTACAAAAAGCAGGCATAAAAAAACGGCGACCCTTGGGTCGCCGTTTTTTAGAACATCAAGCTACCGGATTGATCGGCTTTTCCGGGTACCAGACGTCGATCAGCGGGCTGACAGTTGCTTCGGTCAGTTCGCTGCGGCCTTTGAGCCAGGCTTCAACAGCGGCACGCTGCTCTTCGGAGACCGAGCCACGCTTCTGCAGGCAAACCAGACCGAAGTCGTCGCCGCCAACATAGCCCAGACCGTTGGCTTCCATGGCTTCTTTCAGGAACGCGTCGAGGAAAGCATCAATGGCTTCATCAGCCAAATCTTCTTTGAAATCCAGGTTCAGTTCGAAACCCAGCTCTTGAAATTCATCGACGCACAGTTTTTTGCGCAGACGCTGGGAACGGTTAGTCGCCATTGGAACAATCCTCATAAGTAATAACGGGCCGCACTTTAGCAGTTTAAGGCACCGATTGCCCGTCTCAGAACGGCGCTACACCTACCGCCGGTAAAAAAATAGCGGATTAGACGACCGGAGTACGGCACAAGCCGTTACACCTTGGGGCATAATGCCGACACTTTCATGACCGCTGAGGGAATTTATCTTCATGCCCTCGTCTTTTTCCCCTCGGCTGTAGGGTTTTATTTCAAATGATCAAATCTTTGCGTCCATTGCTGCTTGCCAGCCTTCTTCTGCCCCTGGCCCTTCCCGTTTCCGCCGCTTCGATCAACACCGCCCTGTCGCCCAACGTCGAAAAGGCCCTCAAGGCCAGTAAGTTGCAAGACAGTGCCCTGTCGCTGGTGATGATCCCGCTCAACGGCCCCGGCACCCCAACCATTCATAACGCTGATGTTTCAGTTAACCCTGCCTCGACCATGAAGCTGGTGACCACGTATGCCGCGCTGGAAATGCTCGGCCCGAACCATCAGTGGAAAACCGAGTTCTACACCGACGGCACCCTCAGCGGTGGCATTCTCAACGGCAACCTCTACCTCAAGGGTGGCGGCGATCCGAAGCTGAACATGGAAAAACTCTGGTTGCTGATGCGCGACTTGCGCGCCAACGGCGTGACCCAGGTGACCGGCGACCTGGTGCTGGACCGTGGCTTCTTCGTGCAACCGCAACTGCCTGAATTCAACGACGACGGCAACGACGAGAACAAACCGTTCCTGGTCAAGCCCGACGCGCTGCTGGTCAACCTCAAGGCCCTGCGCTTCGTGGCTCGCAACGACTCGGGCAAGGTCCTGGTGTCGGTCGAGCCGCCGATTGCCAGCATCCGCATCGACAATCAGGTCAAGGCGCTCAACTCCAAGCAATGCACCGGTGGCGTGCGTTACAACCCGGTGCCCCAGGCTGATGGCAGCGTCACCGTGACCGTCGGCGGCCAGTTGGGCGAAGGCTGCAGCTCCCAGACCTACCTGTCGCTGCTCGACCATGCAACCTACACCGCTGGCGCCGTGCGGGCGATCTGGAAGGAGCTGGGCGGCAGCATCCAGGGCCAGGATCGTCTGGCAGCGACGCCGAGCAACGCCAAGGTACTGGCCCGGGCCTACTCGCCAGACCTGGCGGAGATCATTCGCGACATCAACAAATACAGTAATAACACTATGGCTCAGCAGTTGTTCCTGAGCCTGGGCCAGAAGTTCCGCACTGACGCCGACGGTGATGATGCCAAGGCAGCCCAGCGCGTGGTGCGTCAGTGGCTGGCGAGAAAAGGCATCACTGCGCCACACCTGGTGATGGAGAACGGCTCCGGCCTGTCCCGTGCCGAGCGCGTGAGTGCCCGTGAAATGGCCGCGATGCTGCAAGCCGCCTGGCGCAGCCCGTATTCCGCCGAGTTCATCAGCTCGATGCCAATTGCCGGCACCGACGGCACCATGCGCAAACGCCTGAAGACCACCGCGATGCGCGGCGAAGCCCACGTCAAGACCGGCACCCTTAACACCGTACGCGCCATTTCCGGCTACAGCCGCGACATCAATGGCAATACCTGGGCGGTGGTGGCGATCCTCAACGACAAGGCACCGTTTGGCGCCTCCTCGGTGCTGGATCAGGTGCTGCTGGATCTGTACCGACAGCCGAAACTGCCGGAAACGGCTTCGGTGTTGTAACCCCCAATCCGATCGTTCCCACGCTCTGCGTGGGAATGCAGCCGGTGACGCTCTGCGTCACTGCCAAAGCGGACGCGGAGCGTCCATTGAGGCATTCCCACGCACAGCGTGGGAACGATCACACAGCCCCCTCGCCACAATTCGCTCCCACAGGGTCCGCATGCTGTCCTAGCTCATCTGCCCCTCAACCCGATCCCTTCCCGCCTGCTTCGCCGCATACACCCCTGAGTCCGCCCGCAACAGCAGCGCATCCGCGCCCTCTCCGGCCCGCCAACTGGCAATCCCGAAACTCGCGGTGACGATCCCGACCTCGTCGATCGGCGCACTGCGCAACCCTTGCCACAACTCCACAGCCAGCACATGAGCCTGTTCGCCGTCGATATCCGGACAGAGCACCATGAACTCTTCGCCACCCAGGCGACAGAACACATCGGTGCGCCGCAGGCGACCGCCAATGCGCTCGCACACGGCCTGCAATACCCGATCACCCACGGCATGACCGTGCTGATCGTTGATGCGTTTGAAGTGATCGATGTCGAGCATGATCACCGATAACTCGCCACCGCCGCGCTCGACCCGGGCCATTTCGGTGGTCAGGCGCTCCTGGAAATAGCGACGGTTATGGATTCCGGTCAGGGAGTCGGTCACCGACAGTGCGCGCAATTCCTCTTCCACCCGCTTGAGGTCGGAGATGTCCGAAATGTAGCCATGCCACAGCACACCCCCACCAGGCAGTTCCTCCGGCGTCGCTTCGCCCCGGACCCAGCGCAGACCACGCTCGGGCAATTGCACGCGGTACTCTTCACGCCAGGGGCTGAGGGTGTCCGCCGACGCCAGGATCGAAGCGCGGACCCGGCGTGTGTCCTGAGGATGAATCCGTGCGAACACCGCTTCAGCGTTGAGCAACAGTACCTCCGGCTCGAGTTCGTAGATATCGCGCATACCGTCGCTGGCGTAGATCACGCTGAAGCGCCCATCGAATTCCATCTTGAACTGGTAAATTCCGCCGGGCACATGGGCGCTGAGTTTCTTCAACAATAGGTCCCGTGCCGCCAGAGCCTCGTGGACGCGCTTGCGTTCGGTGATATCGATACAGATCGCCAGGTGACCGACCCACAAACCTTGCTCGTCGAGAACCGGGGCCGCCAGCATGTTCACCGTCAAGTGACTGCCGTCATGACGGACCAGTGTCCACTCTCGCGCTTCGTGACCGCCCTCTTCCCCGCCTTCAACCAACATCGCCTGACACGTCGGAATCGGCTTGCCATAGCGCAAGCTCAACTCCGCCGAGCGCGCCTCGAGTTCCCGGGGCAGGTGCAGGTTCTCCAGGGTCATGTGGCCCACGGCCTGCGCACTCGAGTAACCGAGCATTTGCTCTGCACCGGCATTGAAGGTGCTGATGATCCCGCGCAGGTCGGTGGCGATGATCGCCACCTGAGTCGCGGCATCCAGCACACCGCGCAACTGGCCATGCGTGCCGCGTAACTCCTGCTCACGGTCGTGAAGCTCCTGGGTCCGTTGTTCGACCATTCTCAGCGCTCGTTGGCGCTGGCTGACCAACACATAGAGAAACACACTGAGCAACAGGCTGAGCAAACCGCCGAGCACCACCAGACTGGCCACCGAGGAATGGTTGGTTTTCAGGAACGCGGCGCTGGGGCGCATATCCACTTGATAATCGTGGTCGGCCAGACGCAACAATCGCGTGGAGGACAAGTCACTGGCCCCTGCCGTGTTGGTCGACTCGTACAATACTTCGCGCTGATCCGCGGTGGACAAATCGAGGATACGCACCGAAAGAGAGTCATGATTCCCTTCCGGCAGTCCGTCCGCCAGCAGCTGACGCATACTGATCACCGCCATGACATAACCAGCGGACACCGCACTCGGAGTGTTCTGACGAGTGACCGGCGCCACCAGCAAGACACCCCGCGAATAGGTGGGCTCGACGCCTACCAGATGCAACGGTTGCGACACGGCCATGCGGCCATTGCGATCGGCCCGCTCCAGCGTGGAACGGCGCAGGGGCTGAGCCAGCAGGTCGTAACCCAGCGGTGCGGGGAGTCGGCTCTGGGTTTGGATGTAGAACACCGGTACGTACTCGTCGCGCTCGCCGGCCGGTTGCAACTGACCATCGGTGTTGAGTTCGCGAAAGGTGAAATCGCTCAAGCCTTCTTCACGCACCGCGCGTTCAAGCAGGGGTCGTTCGGCGCGGGAAACCCGGGGAGCCCAGGAATAGGCCTGGGTGCGATGCAAAAGAGGTTTGGCGTAACCGTCGAATTCCTCGCGGGCCACCGACTCGGAATTGACAAAGAACCGGCGCAGGCCGTCGAGGCGCTGCTCCTGATCTTCGAAACGCTCTTCGATACGGCTGTAACGTTCACTGGCGAGCAGCTGGAAACGTTGCCGCAATTGCTGATGAAACTGATTGAACGTCGCCCAGGCCAGCAATCCCGTGAGAATCCCGCCGACGAGCAATGCCAACAGTGCGACCAGCCAGGCCGAAACATCTTCGCGGATAAAACCCAGGATCTTGGGGCGCACGGCGTGCAACGACATAGAGGCAACTCAGAACGCCAGGTGCCGGAAAAGCCCTTTGGCCACTGTTGAGTTATAGCTATTAGCCACTAATTTGACCAGCACTGAAAGAACCCAAGAGCCTTTAAAAATCAAGGCTCTGGATCCAATCAGGCTCAAGTGTCAGCGTGCAGTGATCTTCCAGGCACGATGGATCTTGCCATTACGAGCGAAATCCGGATCGATGGTCTGGGCGGTGATTTCTTCAACGGCATAACGCTCGGTGAGGTTTTCCTCGAGCTGGAACTTGCGGAAGTTGTTGGAGAAATACAACACCCCGCCCGGCGCCAGACGAGCCATCGCCAAGTCGATCAACTGCACCTGATCACGCTGCACGTCGAAGATCCCTTCCATGCGCTTGGAGTTGGAGAAGGTCGGCGGGTCGATGAAGATCAGGTCGTACTCATCACGGCAGGCATCGAGCCAGACCATCACATCGCCCTGCTCCAGACGGTTCTTGTCGGAAAAACCGTTCAGCGACAGGTTGCGACGCGCCCAATCCAGATAGGTTTTCGACAGGTCGACGCTGGTGGTGCTGCGCGCACCGCCCTTGGCTGCATGAACGCTGGCGGTCGCGGTGTAGCAATACAGGTTGAGGAAGCGCTTGCCGGCCGCCTCTTTCTGGATTCGCATGCGCATCGGCCGGTGGTCGAGGAACAGCCCGGTGTCGAGGTAGTCGGTGAGGTTCACCAGCAGCTTCACGCCGCCTTCGTTGACCTCATTGAACTTGCCCTGCGCGCTCTGGCGTTCGTACTGCTTGGTGCCACTCTGACGCTCGCGACGTTTGACCACCACGCGGTTCTTGTCGATGTTCAACGCTTGCGGGATCGCCGCCAGGGCATCGAACATCCGTGCCGAGGCTTTTTCCGGATCGATGGATTTCGGTGCGGCGTATTCCTGAACGTGGACCCAGTCGTGATACAGGTCGATGGCCATGGAATATTCCGGCATGTCGGCATCGTAGACGCGGTAGCAGTCGATGCCTTCACGCTTGACCCACTTGCCCAGCACCTTGAGGTTCTTTTGCAGACGGTTGGCAAACATCTGCCCGCCTTCGCTCAAGCGCGGTTGCTCGATCACCACCGGTGCCGGTTTGATCGGGTTGCCGTTCTTGTTGTACTTCTCGTACTTGCTCGGCGCTTCGATGTTCGACGGTGCGTCGGACTCGGCCTGTTCGCGCTCGATCTGGCGCTGTTCCGGAGTACGACGCTCGCCGGTGACGAACTGGTCCGGCGTGACCTTGATCAGCAGCAATTTGCACGGCAAGGCGCCGTTCCAGAACGAATACTGTTTGTGGCTGCGGATGCCCATGCGCTTGCCCAGGTCCGGGGCGCCGGTGAACACCGCCGCTTCCCAGTTCAAGCACGCCTGACGCAGACGTTCGCCGAGGTTCTGGTAGAGGTAGAGCAGGCTCGCCTCATCGCCCAGACGCTCGCCGTACGGAGGGTTGCAGATCACCAGGCCTTTCTGGTTCTGGTCCGGGCGCGGCTCGAACGTCGCGACTTCGCCCTGGTAGATCTTGATCCACTCGCTCAGGCCGGCACGTTCGACGTTATTGCGGCCCGGTTGAATCAGGCGCGGGTCAGCTTCGTAACCGCGAATCCACAGCGGTGGCTTGGCCAGGCCAGCTGCGGCGCGTTCGGTGGCTTCTTCGTGGAGCTTTTTCCACAGCGCCGGCACGTGACCAAGCCAGGCGGTGAAGCCCCACTGCTCACGACGCAGGTTCGGCGCCATGTCGGCGGCGATCATCGCGGCTTCGACCAGGAACGTACCGACACCGCACATCGGGTCAGCCAGTGCGCCGCCATCGGCGGCAATCCGTGGCCAGCCGGAACGGATCAGAATCGCCGCCGCGAGGTTTTCCTTCAGCGGCGCCGCGCCCTGCTGCAAGCGATAACCACGCTGGTGCAAGCTGTGACCGGACAGGTCGAGGGACAAAATCGCTTCGCCACGGTCCAGGCGCAGGTGAATGCGCAGGTCCGGGTTGAGCTTGTCGATGGACGGACGATCGCCTTGGGGGGTGCGCAGTTTATCGACGATCGCATCCTTGACCTTCAAGGCGCCGAAGTGGGTGTTATCAATGCCCGAACCGTGACCGCTGAATTCGACGGCCAGGGTGCCGTCATTGAGCATGTGGTCTTGCCACTCGATATCCAGCACGCCGTGGTAGAGGTCTTCGGCGTCCTTCATCGGGAAGCGCTTGAGCACCAGCAGCACGCGGTTCGCCAGACGCGACCACAGGCACAGGCGATAGGCGGTTTCCATGGTGGCCATGCCGCGCACAGCCGAGGTGTGCTCACGTGCTTCCTCAAGGCCAAGCCCGACGGCTTCCTCGATGAGCAGGCCTTCAAGGCCTTTGGGGCAAGTGAGGAAGAGTTCGAAACGATCGGACATGGTAATTCCAGAGCCTTTAGCTAAGTGAACCGGCAACGCATTGCCGATCCGGTTTTCAATCAGGCGTTTTTCTAACAGAACGCCCGCGTGGCACGAAGGTGTGCCGTCCCACCCTGACTGCTCGGGTTAAAAGAGCTTAGATGCCAGGGCAGATAAAAAAGTTGATGCAACAAAATGTCATAAGTCGACCCTTCGTCGAATAGTCCCCAAGTGAACGGGTGTCATTCTCGTTAAAGGCCTCAACCCGCTCATCCCGCGCAGGGCCGATCATACCGGGCTTTGGTCAATGAACACGGGACAAATATCGTGTTACTTATGGCCATAGCATCTTTATGGTTACGTTCTTATGACAAAACGATCATTCCCTCGGTGTGACGCATTGGTTAGAACTCAACTCAGGTTGACGTCGCAACGGCGTCAACACCTTGGCTCGCGACGCCGGCAGCGAGCCACCAACGGCAGAATTTTTCTGCCTGACCTCGATTGAGGTCGACGCGATACATACAGTCAACAAGTGAGGGCAACACCCTATGAGAAGACTTAAGCGTGATCCGTTGGAAAGAGCATTTTTGCGCGGATATCAATATGGCGTTGGTGGTAAATCCCGTGAGCTTTGCCCTTTTACTCTACCGTCGGTACGCCAAGCCTGGATCAATGGCTGGCGAGAAGGACGCGGCGACAACTGGGACGGTATGACCGGCACTGCGGGAATCCACAGACTCAACGAACTTCACGCCGTCGGCTAATACAGGGCACACACTCCGACACGACAATCTGATTACGCAACGACTTAACCACGCACGTCCCATCCGGACGGCGGGCTTCGGCCCAGGGGCTCCTTCGAGGAGCCCTTTTTTATGCCCGTATATCCGTTACAAGAGCGCTTTTGTGGCGAGGGAGCTTGCTCCCGCTCGGCTGCGAAGCAGTCGTAAACCCTGCAACTGTGTTTTACCTGACACACCTGATTGACTGGTTTTGGGGCCGCTTCGCAGCCCAGCGGGAGCAAGCTCCCTCGCCACAGTTAATCCTCATCGCCGCAGATGAATCTTCAGCGCAGGGCCGCTATGGCATCCACCGATTCACGAATCAGCGCCGGGCCTTTATAGATAAAGCCAGAGTAAATCTGCACCAAACTCGCACCCGCGGCGATTTTCTCAGCCGCGTGCTTGCCTTCGGTGATACCGCCCACGGCAATGATCGGCAAGCGACCGGCCAGTTCCGCCGCCAGCACCTTCACAGTGTGAGTGCTCTTGTCGCGAACCGGTGCGCCAGACAACCCGCCCGCCTCGTCACCATGTTCCATGCCTTCGACGCCAACGCGGCTCAGGGTGGTGTTGGTGGCGATCACCGCATCCATCCCGGTTTCGATCAACGCCTGGGCGACTTGAGCGGTTTCTTCGTCACTCATGTCCGGCGCGATCTTGATCGCCAGCGGCACATGCTTGCCATGGCGCAAGGCCAGTTCCGCCCGGCGGGTGGCCAGGTCGGCGAGCAATTGCTTGAGCGAATCACCGAATTGCAGGCTGCGCAGGCCCGGGGTGTTCGGCGAGCTGACGTTGACCGTCACATAGCTGGCGTGGGCATAGACCTTTTCCAGGCAGATCAGGTAGTCATCGACCGCACGCTCAACCGGCGTATCGAAATTTTTTCCGATGTTGATGCCCAGCACGCCCTTGTACTTGGCCGCCGCCACGCGAGCGAGCAAATGATCGACGCCGAGGTTATTGAAACCCATGCGGTTGATGATCGCCTCGGCGTCCGGCAAGCGGAAAATCCGGGGTTTCGGGTTGCCCGGTTGCGGTCGCGGCGTAATGGTGCCGATTTCGACAAAACCGAAACCCAATTGGGCAAAACCATCGATCGCCGCACCGTTCTTGTCCAGACCGGCCGCCAAACCCACCGGGTTCGGGAACTCCAGGCCCATGACCGTTACCGGCAGTTTCGCCGGTGCCTTGCACAGCAAACCGTTAAGGCCCAAACGCCCGCCCGCGCCGATCAGGTCCAGGGACAGATCGTGGGAGGTTTCCGGGGAAAGTTTGAACAGCAGCTGACGGGCCAGGGTGTACATGGGCAGGCTTGACTCGGTTGGCGATGAGAGGCGGCGATTATAGCCGTGCATCGGGTCCACAGGCGAGGCGCGCAACAAAATCAGCCGGCGATGGCATATGCCTTGCACCAATTACAGGCATCAGCACTCATGCCAACGGCGGGATGAGTGGAAGGACAATGGCGTCGTCACCCGGCTTTGCCCACGCAAGGGCCTTGGGACGACGCTTTTTTTTGGAAGGTGCGAAATCGATGAACGAACCATCAGCCGGCCCTCTGGCCTGGGTCAACGGCAGCGATGCCCCGGAAAAGACTGAAATCAACCTCGGCTTCATGGCCCTGAGCGACTGCGCTTCAGTGGTAGTCGCCGCCACTCAGGGCTTTGCCCAACCTTATGGCCTGACTCTGAACCTCAAGCGCCAGTCATCCTGGGCCAACCTGCGGGACAAACTGGTCAGCGGCGAACTCGACGCCGCCCACAGCCTGTACGGCCTGATCTATGCCGTGCACCTGGGCATCGGCGGCGTAGCCTCCACCGACATGGCCGTGCTCATGGGCCTGAACCAGAACGGCCAGAGCATCAACCTCTCCCACGGCTTGCAGGCCCTGGGTGTGACCAGTCCTGAAGCACTCGATCGTCACGTGCACCAAAGTCGCCCAAAACTGACCTTCGCCCAGACATTTCCTACGGGCACCCACGCCATGTGGCTGTATTACTGGCTCGCGAGTCAGGGCATTCATCCGTTGCAGGATGTCGACAGCGTGGTGGTGCCGCCGCCACAAATGGTCGCGCACTTGCAAGCCGGGCGCATCGACGGTTTCTGCGTCGGCGAGCCGTGGGCGGCCAGTGCGGTGCAGCAGAATCTCGGGTTTACCATGGCCACCAGCCAGACCCTGTGGCCCGATCACCCGGAAAAAGTCCTCGGCTGCACCCGCGCCTTTGTCGAGCAATACCCCAACACCGCACGGGCATTGGTGATGGCAATCCTCGAAGCCAGCCGATTCATCGAAGCCAGCCACGAAAATCGCCACAGCACCGCGCAACTGTTGAGTGCGCCGGAATATCTGGATGCACCGCTCGATTGCATCGAACCACGCTTGCTCGGTGATTACGCCGACGGTCTGGGGAATCGCTGGCAAGACCCACACGCCATGCGTTTCCACGGTGGTGGCGAGGTCAATCTGCCGTATTTGTCCGACGGTATTTGGTTCATGACCCAGTTCCGGCGCTGGGGATTGTTGCGTGACGACCCGGATTACCTCGGCGTGGCCCGTCAGGTCCAGCAACTAGACTTATACCGTGAGGCCGCCACTGCTGTCGGTGTGCCTGCCCGGAGTCAGGAAATGCGCAGCAGTCAACTGATCGACGGCAAAGTCTGGGACGGCTCGGACCCGGCCGGCTATGCCCGCAGCTTCACGCTGCACGCCATGAGCGACAGCGCTCCCCTTCTCGCCAGCCGCTGACAGGAGCCTGCGAATATGTTGCGTATCCTGCTGATCAATGACACAGCGAAAAAAGTCGGGCGCCTGAAGGCGGCTCTGACCGAAGCCGGGTTCGAGGTCATCGACGAGTCCGGCCTGACCATAGACCTGCCCGCGCGCGTCGAAACGGTGCGTCCGGACGTGATTTTGATCGATACCGAGTCACCGAGCCGCGATGTGATGGAGCAAGTGGTGCTGGTGACCCGCGACCAACCACGGCCGATTGTGATGTTCACCGACGAGCACGACCCCGACGTGATGCGCCGGGCGATCAAGTCCGGCGTCAGTGCCTACATCGTCGAAGGCATTCACGCACAACGCCTGCAGCCGATTCTCGACGTGGCCATGGCGCGCTTTGAAAGCGACCAAGCCCTGCGCGCGCAACTGCACGCTCGCGACCAGCAACTGGCCGAGCGCAAACGCATCGAGCTGGCCAAGGGGCTGCTGATGAAGATGAAGGACTGCAACGAAGAACAGGCCTACACCCTGATGCGCCGCCAGGCCATGAGCCGCCAGCAGAAGCTGATACAGGTGGCGGAGCAGATTATTGCCATGAGTGAGTTGCTTGGCTGAGGCCTTGCGGAGCCTGTGCTGACGCCTTCGCGGGCAAGCCTCGCTCCTACAGGTTTTGTGTCGTTTACAACATCTGAACTCACCACAAAACCCGTAGGAGCGAGGCTTGCCCGCGAATGGCCACAACGCGATCTCACGTGTTGGCACAAATCTCGCTAAGTAAATCACTGCAAGGTAACCAACGGCGGTTGCCCCACCTACGACGAAGACGTCGCTCACCTCATTCGCCCCCTGGCGGATCGGGTAGCGGCGTTTTTCCGTTTTGGCCCCAGAGACCGGGGCCGGTGGTGCGGCCGTTGCGGCGCCCCACCTGCAAGCTCATGACTCCTTCTTGATACGCCTGACAGCTGAGGTGCGCGATGAATTCAAGCTTCTGGAAATCCGGCCATACCCCGACACTGTTCGCAGCCTTCCTCTATTTCGATCTGAGCTTCATGGTCTGGTACCTGCTCGGCCCTCTGGCGGTGCAGATCGCCGCTGATCTGCACCTGACCACCCAACAGCGCGGGCTGGTGGTGGCCACGCCAATTCTGGCAGGTGCCGTATTGCGCTTTGCGATGGGCCTGCTGGCTGATCGCCTGTCGCCAAAAACCGCCGGGATCATCGGCCAGGTGATCGTCATCTGCGCCCTGTTCGTCGCCTGGAAAGTCGGCATCCACAGTTACGAGCACGCACTGTTGCTGGGCCTGTTCCTCGGCATGGCCGGTGCGTCCTTCGCCGTCGCCCTGCCGTTGGCCTCGCAATGGTATCCGCCGCAACACCAAGGCAAAGCCATGGGCATCGCCGGTGCCGGTAACTCGGGCACCGTGCTGGCCGCCTTGATCGCCCCGGTGCTGGCTGCCGCATTTGGCTGGAGCAACGTGTTCGGCTTCGCCCTGATCCCGCTGGTCCTGACCCTGATCGTCTTCACCTGGCTGGCCAAAAATGCACCCGAGCGCCCGAAAGCCAAGTCCGTGTCTGACTATTTCAAGGCCCTGGGTGACCGCGACAGCTGGTGGTTCATGTTTTTCTACAGCGTGACCTTTGGCGGTTTCATCGGTCTGGCCAGCGCCCTGCCCGGTTACTTCAACGACCAATACGGCCTGAGCCCGGTGACTGCCGGCTACTACACTGCTGCTTGTGTGTTCGGTGGCAGCCTGATGCGTCCGTTGGGTGGCGCGCTGGCGGATCGCTTCGGCGGGATTCGCACTTTGCTTGCGATGTACACCGTGGCAGCGATCTGCATTGCAACGGTAGGTTTCAATCTGCCGAGTTCCTACGCCGCGTTGGCGCTTTTCGTCTGCACCATGCTCGGTTTGGGTGCAGGAAACGGTGCGGTATTCCAGTTGGTCCCACAGCGTTTTCGTCGGGAGATCGGTGTGATGACCGGCCTGATTGGCATGGCTGGCGGCATCGGTGGCTTCGCACTGGCGGCCGGCATGGGAGCGATCAAGCAAAGCACTGGCAGCTATCAACTGGCCTTGTGGTTGTTCGCCAGCCTCGGCGTACTTGCCTGGTTCGGTCTGCACGGTGTGAAACGTCGCTGGAGAACCACTTGGGGTTCGGCAGCCGTTACCGCAGCACGGGTGTGAGGACTGAATGAGCCTGCAACTGAGCTTCGCCGAACACAGCGCCATCGGCCCCCGCGAGGAGAACCAGGACGCTCTGCGCCTGGTCACTCCGGCCCCGGCGCTGGCGGCGAGCAAGGGTTACCTGTTCGCCATCGCCGACGGCGTCAGCCAATGTGCCGATGGCGGTCTCGCGGCCCGTTCGACCTTGCAGGCCTTGGCGCTGGACTACTACGCCACCCCGGAAACCTGGGGTGTCGCCCAGGCATTGGACCGTCTGCTACTGGCGCAAAATCGCTGGTTGCAGGCTAACGGCGGCGGGCAACCGCTGCTGACCACGGTCAGTGCCTTGGTGATGCGCGGCCGGCGTTTCACCCTGGCGCATGTCGGCGATTGCCGGGTTTATCGCTGGCACGCCGACACGCTGCAACGGGTGAGCGAGGATCACGTCTGGGACCAGCCGGGCATGCAGCATGTGCTCAAACGGGCCCTTGGGCTGGATCAACACCTGGTGCTGGACTTTCTCGATGGTGAACTGCGCCTGAACGAGAGTTTCGTGCTGCTCAGCGACGGCATCTGGGCCGTGCTGGGCGACACGGCCATTGCAGCGATTCTGCGCGATCAACCCGACCTGAACAGTGCCGCGCAGACCCTAGTCAACGCTGCGCACCTGGCCGGCAGTCAGGACAACGCCAGCGCCCTGTTGGTGCGGGTCGATGCCCTCGGTGAAACCAGCATTGGCGACGCGCTGATTCATCTGCAGCAATGGCCACTCCCGCCTGCGCTGAAACCGGGCCAGACGTTCGAAGGCTGGCAGGTCGAAGGGATCCTCGGCCAGAGCCAGCAATCGCTGCTCTACCGGGTGCGCGACGCACAACAACAGCCCTGGCTGCTGAAAACCTTGCCCGCTGCGCTCCGTGACGATCATCAGGCCGGGCAGGCATTGTTGTCGGAGGAATGGTTTCTCAAACGGGTGGCCGGGCGGCATTTTCCTGAAGTCCATGCCGCCAGTCAGCGTCAGCATTTGTACTACGTGATGCGGGAATACTCCGGGTCTACCTTGGCTGAGCTGCATGAGCGTGTCGCAACGCTGCCATTGGCTCAATGGCTGGACCTGGCCGAACGTCTGCTGCGGGCCATCGGCATCTTGCATCGACGGCAAATTCTGCATCGCGATATCAAACCGGAGAACCTGCTGCTGGGGGACGACGGTGAGCTGCGCTTGCTGGATTTTGGCCTCGCCTACTGCCCCGGTCTGTCCGAAGATCAAGCTTGCGCCCTGCCCGGAACGCCCAGCTATATCGCGCCGGAAGCCTTTCGAGGCGATCCTCCTACACCACAACAGGATTTGTATGCGGTCGGCGTGACCTTGTATTACCTGCTGACGGGGCATTATCCCTACGGCGAAATCGAAGCATTCCAGCGCCCTCGGTTTGGTGTGCCTGTCAGCGCCAGTCGCTACCGGCCCGACCTGCCGGAATGGATTGCGCAAAGTCTGGAGCGCGCAGTGGCGGCAGCTCCGGATCAGCGCTTTGAAACAGCGGAAGAATGGTTGTTGCTACTGGAACAGGGAGAACGCCGCAGTTTGAGCGTGCGCCCCAGACCGTTGCTGGAGCGCGAACCGCTGAAAGTCTGGCGGACGTTGGCGCTGGTGTCGTTGCTGGTGAATCTGGTGCTGCTGTTTTTGCTGTTTCATGGTTAAAAGATCAAAAGATCGCAGCC
>NZ_AKJB01000025.1:0-4603 GCF_000282555.1 Pseudomonas sp. GM102
ATAACTCTTTGTTTACCAAGGAATTTTACGTTTCGACTGCGCCGGAAGTGGGGCGAATTATAGACTTCCAGAATCTGCCGTCAACCTCTAATTACGCCTTTCTTGCAGAAGGTGCCTTTTTGGCTGTTAAACGTGGAATCCGGCGGGTTACAGGCGGCAATCTCAACACCAACAACAACGCACCTATAGAAGCATAGATCGCCCACTCCTTCAGATCGGCACGAACGACCCACAACATATGCAGCAATCCGAGCCCGAGAACCACATAGACCAACCGATGCAACTTCTTCCAGCGAGAACCCAAACGCCGCTGACTGTAGCGATTGGAGGTAACCGCCAATGTCAACAAACAGAAAAACCCCAGGACCCCGACAATAATGTACGGCCGCTTGCGCAACTCGATACCCAACTGCGACCAATCAAAGCCAAGAATGAAAGCGGTGTAACCGCTCAAATGCAGAACCACATAAGCGAAGCACCACAACCCCAACTGTCGTCGAACCGCTATCCATCCCGGCCAACCGGTGAGCTTCTGCAAAGGTGTCATGCTTAATGTAATCAGCAGCAGTACAAGCGTCCCCAGTCCTAGACGGTCAACCAGTACCTTGCCCGGATCTGGACCCAACACATCCCCCCAGGCCTGACACAACCAAAACAGCGGCCAAATCGCTGCAGCGATGAATACGCCAATACGCCAGAACGGATATCGCATCAGTAATTCTTCCGCAGATCGAGCCCTGTATATAGAGAAGCGACTTCATCCGAGTAACCATTGAACATTTGCGTGTCCCGCACGTTGGGCTTGAACAGACCGCTCGGTAAACGCCTTTCTCGTGCCTGAGTCCAACGCGGGTGATCGACTGTCGGGTTCACGTTCGCATAAAAACCATACTCATCCGAAGCAATACTCTGCCAGGTGGTTTTCGGCTGCTCGCTGACCAGGCTGATCCGCACGATGGATTTAATGCTCTTGAAGCCGTACTTCCAAGGCACCACTAGACGCAGCGGTGCACCGTTCTGATTGGGCAACTCACGCCCGTACATGCCCACAGCAAGAATCGCCAACGGATTCATCGCCTCATCCAGACGCAACCCCTCTACATAAGGCCAGTCGATCAGGGCAAAACCGGAACGCTGCCCGGGCATAGTTTGGGGATCCTGCAAGGTTTCGAAGCGAATGAACTTGGCTTTGGACGTCGGCTCTACTTCCTTGAGCAAAGCCGAAATGGGAAAACCTATCCACGGAATGACCATCGACCAGGCCTCCACACAGCGAAGACGATAAATACGCTCTTCCAGTTGATAAGGCTTCATGAAGTCTTCCAGCGCATATCGCCCCGGCTTACTCACTTCTCCGTCTACTACCACGCTCCAGGGTTCGGTTTTCAGCGCCCCGGCGTTGGCCGCGGGATCACCTTTATCGGTACCGAACTCATAGAAGTTGTTGTAGTGGGTCGCATCCTTGAAAGGTGTGATCGCCTCGTCTTTGACGTTGACCGCCCCCCATTTGGTAGAAGGAAGCTTTTCGGCAAACCAGGAGGGCGCCTTGCCAGGCTCGACATCAGCATAACGCGCAATATCATCGGCACTTGCCCAACGCGGCAGACTGCTCACCGCCAAACCGGCAACGGCGGCACCTAATACACTGCGACGAGAAAGGTAGAGGGATTCAGACGTGACGCCCGACTCATGACAGTCAGACGCTTTGGGGACTTTGATCAGCATGACAACTCCGCAGCTTTGGAGGACAGATGCACCCATAGACTGCGGAGTATGAGGGAAATTACATCACTCGGCTTTTTTGTGCCGACGAAGGCGCAGCAGGTACTGGATCGGCCCGGAAGCCGCGTAGGCAAGGAAAACCAGCAGCAGGATGCGCGGCGGATCACTGAACACAACGGCGAATACCAATACCACTGCGAGGATCGCGACAAAGGGAACGCGCCCTTTCAAGTCCAGCTCCTTGAAGCTGTTGTACTTGATGTTACTGACCATCAGCATGCCTGCGGCGGCAACCATCAGTGCAACCAGGAACGACATCTTGGAACCCTGAATGCCGTAGTCGCTGAATGCCCAGACAATGCCCGCAACCACTCCGGCGGCAGCCGGGCTGGCCAGACCGATGAAGTAACGTTTGTCTGCAGTACCGACCTGAGTGTTGAAACGCGCCAGGCGTAACGCCGCCCCCGCCACATAGATGAAGGCAACCATCCAGCCGACCTTGCCCATGTCACCCAAGGCCCAGCCGAATGCCAGCAATGCCGGCGCCACACCAAAGGCGACCATGTCCGACAGCGAGTCGTACTCGGCGCCGAAAGCGCTTTGGGTATTGGTCATACGGGCAACGCGACCGTCGAGGCCGTCGAGTACCATGGCGACGAAAATCGCGATCGCGGCAAACGCAAAATATTTGCTCGCGCCGATAGCATCACCTGCACTCAAGGCACTCTGGGCGCTCATCGAGTTGATGATGGAATAAAACCCTGCGAAGAGGTTCGCAGTGGTGAACAGATTCGGCAGAAGATAGATACCACGATGCCGGACTTTACGGCCTTCAGCGTCATGCCCTTCTTCGATGTGCTCATCGATGGGCAGAAGGCTTTCGGCGTCAGAAGCCTGCTTTGGCTCTTCGGGACGTTCGCTCATGGTCATTTACCTTGCAACGGGGTGGAAAGTTTCGACAGATGTCCGGGACGACGGTTCGGCCACAAACAATGCAGCTTTATACCAGAACCGACGGATCCAAACGAAAAAACGCGGCCTAGGCCGCGTTTTCCGTACAAGCTCGGAACTTAGTTCTTAGCTTTGTCGACGATCTTGTTGGCACCAATCCACGGCATCATGGAGCGCAGTTGCTCGCCGATGATTTCGATACCGTGAGCGGCGTTGTTACGACGCTTGGCGGTCATCGAAGGATAGCCGGTGGCGCCTTCGCTGATGAACATCTTGGCGTATTCGCCGTCCTGAATACGTTTCAGGGCGTTGCGCATGGCCTGACGGGATTCGGCGTTGATCACTTCCGGACCGGTCACGTATTCGCCGTACTCAGCGTTGTTGGAGATCGAGTAGTTCATGTTGGCGATACCGCCTTCGTACATGAGGTCAACGATCAACTTCAGTTCGTGCAGGCATTCGAAGTAGGCCATTTCCGGCGCGTAGCCAGCTTCAACCAGGGTTTCGAAACCGGCTTTTACCAGCTCAACGGTACCGCCGCACAGAACGGCTTGCTCGCCGAACAGGTCGGTTTCAGTCTCGTCCTTGAAGGTGGTTTCGATGATGCCGGTACGACCGCCACCAACGCCAGCGGCGTAGGACAGTGCAACGTTTTTGGCGTTGCCCGACGCATCCTGGTAGATAGCGATCAGGTCAGGGATACCGCCGCCTTTGACGAACTCGGAACGCACTGTGTGGCCCGGAGCTTTCGGCGCGATCATGATCACGTCGAGGTCAGCACGTGGCACAACCTGGTTGTAGTGAATCGCGAAACCGTGGGAGAAGGCCAGGGTGGCGCCTTTCTTGATGTTCGGCTCGATTTCGTTCTTGTACAGGGCAGACTGGAACTCGTCCGGGGTCAGGATCATGACCAGGTCGGCAGCCGCTACGGCGGAAGCAACGTCAGTCACTTTCAGGCCGTGGGCTTCAGCTTTGGCAACAGTAGCCGAACCTTTACGCAGACCAACAGTAACGTCAACGCCGGAGTCTTTCAGGTTGCACGCTTGAGCGTGGCCCTGGGAGCCGTAACCGATGATGGCAACTTTCTTGCCCTGGATGATCGACAGGTCGCAGTCTTTATCGTAGAAAACTTTCATGAATTTCCCCTTTATATCTGGCCCTTCAGGCCATTCGCTAATTTGGTTTAGATGCTCAGTACTTTGTCGCCGCGGGCAATCCCGGTGACGCCACTGCGTACGGTTTCCAGAATCGAGGCAGTCCCGATCGATTGAATGAAGCTGTCGAGCTTGTCGCTGGTACCGGTCAATTGAACGGTATATACGCTAGCGCTGACATCAACGATCTGCCCACGATAAATATCGGTGGTGCGCTTGATCTCGGCGCGCTGGGCGCCGGTGGCCTTGACCTTGACCAGCATCAGTTCGCGCTCGATGTGAGCACTCTCCGACAGGTCGACCAGTTTTACCACTTCGATCAGTTTGTTCAGGTTCTTGGTGATCTGCTCGATGACTTCATCATGGCCGACAGTGGTCAGCGTCAGACGCGACAGAGTCGGGTCTTCGGTGGGCGCCACGGTCAGGCTTTCGATGTTGTAGTTGCGCTGCGAGAACAGGCCGACTACACGAGACAGAGCGCCCGGTTCGTTTTCCAGAAGCAAGGAAATAATGTGCCGCATGATTAAGTACGCTCCGTCTTGCTCAGCCACATATCGCGCATGGAGCCGTCTTTGATCTGCATCGGGTAGACGTGCTCGCTGGTGTCGACCGAAATATCGATAACCACCAGGCGATCTTTCATGGCGAACGCCTCTTCCATCTTCGACTTCAAATCTTTCGATTCGGTGATGCGCACGCCAACGTGACCATAGGCCTCGGCCAGCTTGACGAAGTCAGGCAACGATTCCATGTAGGAGTGCGAGTGGCGGGTGCCA
>NZ_AKJB01000026.1:0-3958 GCF_000282555.1 Pseudomonas sp. GM102
TGCCGTCAACCTCTAATTACGCGTTTCTATCAATAACGCCGGAAAACTGCGCATTCCCCTCTATATAGGAGAGCAAAACCAGCCCTGCTATATAGAAGGAATGCTCAGAGCACTCCAGACGCCTTGAACCCAGCAACGACTCCGGCATCCAGACCCAACACCCGCTGCAGAACCTCCAGCGTGTGTTCACCCAACATAGGAGGCGCACTACGGTACTCCACCGGAGTCTCGGACAGACGTATCGGGCTCGCAACCTGCGGCACCATCCCGGCCAAAGCATGAGGCAGCTCAATGGCCAACCCCCGCGCCTGAACCTGAGGATCGGCAAACATCTGAGCCAGATCATTGATCGGTCCGCATGGCACGCCTGCCTGCTCCAGCTGCGCCACCCACTCAGCAGTAGTCTTGAACACGGTCGCCTGGCGAATCAGCGGAATCAATGCTGCTCGGTTAGCCACCCGCAATTTGTTGGTCGCAAAACGTGGATCATCCGCCCACTGCGGCTGACCAGCCACCTGCGCAAACTTGCGGAACTGCCCATCGTTACCCACGGTGAGGATGAAGTCGCCATCGGCTGTAGGAAAGTCCTGATAAGGCACGATATTCGGGTGAGCGTTGCCCAGGCGTTTAGGCGCAACGCCTGTAGTCAGGTAGTTCATCGCCTGATTGGCCAGACAAGCCACCTGAACATCCAGCAATGCCATGTCTATATGC
Source organism: Pseudomonas sp. GM102 (assembly GCF_000282555.1). Classification (NCBI taxonomy): domain Bacteria; kingdom Pseudomonadati; phylum Pseudomonadota; class Gammaproteobacteria; order Pseudomonadales; family Pseudomonadaceae; genus Pseudomonas; species Pseudomonas sp. GM102. The sequence goes on from NZ_AKJB01000026.1 coordinate 715, forward strand.
TGACCGCCACCACCCTGATCCCTATGAGCCAAGGCCGCCAGGATCGCTACCGCTGAATAGAGCCCGGTCAAAATGTCTGTCAGCGCCACACCGACTTTCACCGGTCCTGCCCCCTCATCTCCTTCGGGACGGCCAGTCAAACTCATCAGACCGCCCAAGCCCTGGATCATGAAGTCATAGCCCGCACGCTTGGCATACGGACCTGTCTGACCGAAGCCGGTGATCGAGCAATAGATCAGCTTCGGATTAATCGCCTTGAGCGACTCATAGTCCAGTCCATAAGTCGCCAGACCACCGACCTTGAAGTTTTCAATGAGGATGTCCGACTTCGCCGCCAGCTCACGCACGAGCTGCTGCCCCTCTGGCCGCGTGAAGTCGATGGTCACTGATTGCTTGTTGCGGTTGGCGGCCAAGTAATAGGCCGCCTCGCTGGTGTTCTCGCCATAGGCGTCTTTAAGGAACGGTGGCCCCCAGGCGCGCGTATCATCGCCATTGCCCGGGCGCTCGACCTTGATGACTTCGGCGCCAAGGTCCGCCAGGATCTGCCCGGCCCAAGGCCCGGCAAGCACCCGCGATAAATCCAGTACCCGTAGATGCGAAAGCGCGCCCATGACCGTTCTCCTATTAATAGAACGCCTGGATGCCGGTCTGCGCGCGACCGAGGATCAGCGCATGGACGTCATGCGTACCTTCATAGGTATTCACCACTTCCAGGTTGACCAGGTGCCGAGCGACACCGAACTCATCGGAGATGCCGTTACCACCCAGCATGTCGCGCGCCATGCGGGCGATATCGAGGGATTTGCCACAGGAGTTGCGCTTCATCATCGAAGTAATCTCGACGGCAGCAGTGCCTTCATCCTTCATACGACCCAGACGCAGGCAGCCTTGCAGCGCCATGGTGATTTCGGTCTGCATATCAGCCAGCTTCTTCTGAATCAACTGTGTAGCCGCCAATGGACGACCAAACTGCTTACGATCCAGGGTGTACTGGCGAGCGGTGTGCCAGCAGAACTCGGCAGCGCCCAGTGCGCCCCAGGAGATGCCATAGCGTGCGGAGTTTAAGCAGGTAAAAGGACCTTTCAAGCCACGGACATCCGGGAAGATGTTCTCTTCAGGGACAAACACGTTGTCCATGACGATTTCGCCGGTGATGGATGCACGCAGGCCGACCTTGCCGTGAATCGCCGGAGCACTCAGGCCTTTCCAGCCCTTCTCCAGAACAAAGCCACGAATGTCGCCCGCGTCGTCCTTGCCCCAAACCACGAACACATCGGCGATCGGGCTGTTGGTGATCCACATTTTGCTGCCGGTGAGGCTGTAGCCGCCTTCCACTTTGCGCGCACGAGTAATCATCGCGCCCGGGTCGGAACCGTGGTCAGGCTCGGTCAGACCGAAGCAACCGATCCATTCACCCGAGGCCAGCTTTGGCAGGTATTTCTGCTTCTGTGCTTCGGTACCGAATTCGTTGATTGGCACCATGACCAGCGACGACTGCACGCTCATCATCGAGCGATAGCCGGAGTCGACACGCTCGACCTCACGGGCAATCAGACCGTAGCTGACGTAATTCAGGCCGCTGCCACCGTATTGCTCAGGAATGGTCGCACCCAACAGACCCACTTCACCCATCTCGCGGAAGATCGCCGGGTCGGTCTTCTCATGACGGAAAGCCTCGAGAACGCGCGGCGCGAGTTTCTGCTGAGCGAATTGCTGAGCGGTGTCGCGAATCATGCGTTCTTCTTCAGTGAGCTGTTGATCCAGCAGCAGGGGATCGATCCAGTTGAAGCTAGCTTTACCGCCCATGAGTGAGTCCTCTCGAATCGGGTCAAATAACGTGGAGTGATCCTAGGCCGGGTTCGGCTTCACGACAAACGAGGATTTTGCATACTGTTGTGCTAATTTCTCACTCCGTAACGTCGCAAAAATAGCCTATATACGATGTATTAGTGAGGTTGGCGTACATGCGCAGGAAGATCCCCAGTACAACCGCCCTGATCAGTTTTGAAGCTGCAGCACGCCACGAGAGCTTTACCAAGGCCGCTCAGGAACTTTCCCTCACGCAGGGAGCGATTTGCCGACAGATCGCCAGCCTTGAGGAGTTCCTCAGCGTCGAACTGTTCCGACGCTCGCGGCGCGGAGTGAAGCTGACGGAGGCCGGGCTTTCCTACAGCCGCCGAGTGGCCACCCAACTCGACGCGGTTGAACGCGACACTTTGTCAGTGATGGGCCAGCAAGGCGCCAACATGATCGAACTGGCGGTAGTGCCAACCTTCGGCACTCAGTGGCTGCTGCCTCGACTCAAGGATTTTCAGCACAAACACCCGGAAGTGACGGTCAACCTCACCAATCGCACGCGCCCCTTCCTGTTTGCCGACACCGACTTCGACGCCGCGATCTATTTCGGCGACGCCGACTGGCCGGGTACCGAATCCCACAGGCTAATGGGCGAAAATCCGATGCCGGTGTGCAGCCCCACGTTACTGGGCAAAAAAACCAACCTGAGCCCCAGTGAAATCGCCGAACTGCCCCTGCTACAGCAGACCACACGCCCTTATGCCTGGCGCCAGTGGTTCAACTCTCAAAACCTGAATATCCCGCGAGACATGACAGGGCCGCGTTACGAGCTATTCTCCATGCTTGCTCAAGCTGCAATGCACGATATGGGGATCGCGCTGATTCCACCGTTCTTGATTCAGCGCGAATTGACAGAGAAGCGTCTGGTGATTGCCAACACCCAGGCACTATCGAGCATTAAGGCCTACTACCTGATGATTCCCGAGCGAAAGGTCGAATCTGCCTCGTTGAGGGCATTTCGTGATTGGCTGGTGAATCAGGCACAAAGCTACAGCCTAGAAGGATAAAGGCTCATACTTATTAGCTGACCCCGTAGTCAGGAATGCAAAAGCACTACAGATATAAGTATTTGTCGCATATTGGCAGACTGTACTGAGGAGTAGCACAAACGTCCTACAAAGGCCTGAATACGTGGCCTTGAGCCTCTATTGGCAGGCAATGACGCCTCATTCACCGTGCCGATGTGTAAATTCTTGAATTTTGGACAGAATCCTCACAAGCCACGGTCTGCAAGGGATTGCACCGATCAGTGCGACATTCGGTCACGGGGTGACTTGTAGTTAATTTTCCGTCACCCGTCATAATCCCTTGAAGGGCACAAAGTTCGCCTGCAAAATGCCGCGCCCCGCCCTGATTTGGCGGGATCGTGCTGATCGGCCGCCCCAGC
>NZ_AKJB01000027.1:0-13786 GCF_000282555.1 Pseudomonas sp. GM102
GCCTGCCGCTCCCGCACCAGCTGCTGCACCGGGGGCATTCAAATTGCCACCGGTGGAAGAATTATCAGGAGTCGCGGCTGGTGCAACGCCGGTTCCTATGCGCCGATCAAGATCCTGATATCGCTCCAGGTTCTCTTGCTTCATGCGCGCTACATCATTTTGCAGAACTTCGATCACACCCTGTTGGCGTGAGATCTGCTCCTGCATCGATTGCAGTTGGTTGAACAGCTCGCCCTGTGCCGAGACAGGGGCCGAAACCCCTCCCCCGGCATAGGCGCCGTTCGTACCGTAACCCGCAGGCGGATAACTACTCCCGCTATTGTTATAGCCGGAGTTGTCCTCGACCACAGGAACCGCAGCCCACACCGCAAGCGGTGCGAGGCTGAGAGCCAAAACAGTTACAGCACGACGGCACGTTCGCATGACGAATTACTTACGCAGTTCGACGCGACGGTTTTGAGCCCAGGACTGCTCGTCGTTGCCGGTAGCAACTGGACGCTCTTCGCCGTAGGAAACCAGTTCCAGCTGAGCTGGGGAAACACCTTGCAGTACCAGGTAGCGCTGAACGGCTTTCGCACGACGCTCGCCCAGTGCCATGTTGTACTCACGAGTACCACGTTCGTCGGTGTTGCCTTCCAGAACAACGCGAGCGCCGTTTGCTTTCAGGTCTTTGGCGTGAACGTCCAGAGCGCGCATGGCTTCTGGCTTCAGGTCCGAGCTGTCGTATTCGAAGTAGAAGGTGGTGATTGCGCGCAGAGCAGCTTCTTCGCTCAGGGAACCATCAACGGCACCAGTGTTTGCGCCGTAACCAGCGTTTGGATCAACAGCGCCTTCACCGGCATTGTCGCCGCCTTTGGACGAGCAACCTACAGCTACAGCCATGGCCAGAGCCAGCGCAGCAAATTTACCAAACTTCAGCATTTCCATCGTGAAACTCCTAATGAACCCCAGTGTGTTAAGTACAACGTGTAGCGCCGCGTCAGTTCAGGTAAGGGGACCAGGACGGTTCTCTGACTTCGCCTTGTGCGGTAGGAAGCGGGAGCCTCACGCGTCCATTAATGGACACGAGCATCAAGACTCCCCGGCCCTGCTGGCGGGTGGCGTAGATTACCATGGTGCCGTTGGGCGCAACAGTAGGCGACTCGTCCAGAGTGCTATCAGTGAGGATCTTTACACTACCTCGCTGCAAATCCTGGGCTGCCACCTTGAAATTAGTGAAGCCTTCCTGACGATGGATCATCACCAGGGTCTTTTCATCGGCCGACAGTTTAGGGTTGGCGTTGTAGTTACCGATGAAGGTCACACGCTCCGCACCACCACCGCCTGCGCTGGTTTTGTAGATCTGCGGCTTGCCGCCACGGTCGGAGGTGAAATAGATGGTCGAACCATCTTTACCCCAGAACGGTTCGGTGTTGATGCCTTGACCGTTGGTGACGCGACTGATCTGACGCGAACCCAGGTTCATCACATAAATGTCCGGGTTGCCGTCTTTCGACAGTACGAACGCCAGGCGCTGACCATCCGGCGACCATGCTGGCGCACCATTCAGGCCTTCGAAGTTGGTGATCTGCTCACGGCGACCGGTGTCGATGTTCTGCATGAAAATGCGCGGACGCTTCTGCTCGAACGACACGTAGGCAATGCGTTTGCCATCCGGTGCAAAACGCGGCGACAGAATCGGCTCGCGCGATTGCAGCAAGGTCACGGCACGGGCACCGTCATAGTCCGAACGTTGCAGCGTGTAGCGAGTGTTCTTCTCGGAGAACCGCTCGGCCGTCACGTACAGCAGACGAGTCGAGAACGCACCTTTGATACCGGTAAGTTTCTCGAACGACTGGTCGGAGATGTAGTGCGCCATGTCGCGCAGTTGATCGACGCCGCCCGACACGCTGCCGGTCAGCACTTGCTGCTCGGTGGCGACGTTGAACAGTGCGTATTGAACCTGCAGGCGACCGCCCGCTGGAACAATGCTGCCGACCATGACGTACTGGGCACCCAGTGCCTTGAAGTCACGGAAGATGATTTCGCTAGCCTGGCTTGGCTGGCTGATCATGTTCTGTTTTGGAATCGGCGAGTAGTAACCCGAGTTGCGCAGGTCGTTACCGATGATTTCGGCCATGTCGTCCGGCAGCACGCTGCCGCCTTGGTTGCCGAACGGAACGACTGCAATCGGGGTGGCCCGATCACTGCCGCTGGTGACCAGAATGTTTTTTTCATCGGCTGCCGCTATCCCTGCCAGGCAGCAGATAACGACAAGCATTCCTCGAAGAAGGTTTCTCACAAGGCTAGATCCTCAGGTGTGAATGTCATCTTGAATGAACGATACGGAGCGAAATCGCTCGGCTTCATTCCTTGCATTTCTGTCAAACGTCCAATGTTCTTGACCGCTGCTACAGCGGAAGCGTCAAACGGACCATCGCCGCTGGACTTGGCCACGCCAACCGAAGTCACCGTACCGTCCGGCAACATGCCGATTTGCAACACGACCGTCATGCCTTTGCGGGCCGAAGGTGGACGAGCCCAGCCTTCCGCTGCACGAGCACGAATCAGATCATCGAAACTGCCGGCGACTTCGTCACCCTGCTCATCGGCCAAGGCCTGCTGACGCTGCGGCGTGTCGGAAAGCAAATCTGCCAGGGCCTGAGCCTTTTTCTCTTCGGCGGATTTACGCGACGCTTCCTGCGATTTTTTCTTCGCGGCATCGGCAGCAGCTTTTTTCTTCGCGTCTTCGGCGACTTTCTTCTTCGCCTCTTCAGCTTCAGATTTCTTCTTGGCGTCTTCGGCGGCTTTCTTCTTCGCGTCTTCGACGATCTTTTTCTTCGCTTCTTCAGCGGCCGCTTTCTTGGCCTCTTCTTCAGCAGCTTTCTTGGCTTCTTCTTCAGATTTCTTCTTGGCTATATCAGCCAATTGTTTCTCTTCGGCCTTTTTGGCTTCGGCGGTCTTCTTGGCTTCATCGGCTTTCTTGGCTTCATCAGCCTTTTTTGCCTCTTCCGCTTTCTTCGTCTCGTCGGCCTTCTTGGATTCTTCGGCTTTTTGAGCCGCATCTTCCTTCTTTTGTTCCGCGGCCTTGATCGCTTCCTGCTCGATCTTTTTCTGTTCCATCTGTTCGACTTCGGTCTGGCGCGCAGCAGATTTCTGCGCCTCACCCGCAATCTTCTGATTGGTCTGGGTGGTCGCCCGACTTTTCGATTTCAACTGGTACAGGGTCGCCTGGACGATTGGCTTGGCCGGCGGCAGCTCCGGTGTGAAGGCGAAACTGACGAACAGCATGCCGAACACCAGCACGTGCAAGACAATCGCCCAGACACTAGGCCAGAAGTAGCTTTCCGAGGCGGACGGCTCTCGCATTTGCTGCATCAGGGTGCCTCGGTAATCAAGCCAACATTACCGACCCCGGCTTTCTGCAACCCGCCCATCGCGCCCATGACGGAGCCGTAATCGACAGTCTTGTCGCCGCGAATGAATACTTGGGTACGCTTGCCGCCTTCAGTACCGGCGCGAATGATCTTGGTCACCGCGTCGGTCATTTGCGGCAAGGTCATGGCCTTGTCCTGCTGCTTATCGGTGTCGACTTCGCTGCCAAGGTTCCAGTAGTAGGTCTTGTCAGACTTGATCGAAATGGTCAGGACCTGAGTGTTGTTGTCCTGCGGCAAGGCTTCGCTGGAAACCTTGGGCAGATCAACTTTCACGCCCTGATTGAGCATCGGCGCGGTCACCATGAAGATGACCAGCAGTACCAGCATCACGTCGATGTAAGGCACCACGTTCATCTCGGCAACCGGCTTGCGCTTTTTGCGAGCTCGAGCGATTAAAGCCATTGGAAATTACCTGCTTATTCTTCGCTGGTGTGCACTTTGCGGTGCAGGATCGCCTGGAATTCGTCGGCGAAGGTGTAGTAACGGCCCAGCAGGGTTTCGCTGCGAGCAGCAAAACGGTTGTACGCGATAACGGCCGGAATGGCGGCGAACAAACCGATCGCGGTAGCAATCAGTGCTTCGGCAATACCAGGGGCCACAGTGGCCAGGGTCGCTTGCTGGGCAGTTGCCAGACCACGGAAGGAGTTCATGATGCCCCAGACCGTACCGAACAGACCGATGTACGGGCTGACGGAACCGACGGTGGCGAGAAACGGCAGGCTCTGCTCGAGTTTTTCTTCCTCGCGGGAGATGGCCACGCGCATGGCACGGGCCACGCCTTCCATGACCGCTTCCGGGTCAACGCCTGACTGCTGACGCAGACGGGAGAATTCCTTGAAGCCGGCACGGAAGATCTGCTCGACGCCCGAATCCGGATCAGGGTTGCTGCCGGCCTGACGGTAGAGTTTGGACAGGTCGATACCCGACCAGAAGCGCTCTTCAAAGCTCTCCAGGGCGCGTCGACCGGCACGCAGCAAGTTGCTGCGCTGAAAGATCATGATCCATGAGGTCACCGATGCGGCTACCAGGATCAGCATTACCAGTTGCACCACGATACTGGCATTGCTGACCAGGCTCCACATGGAGGAATGGTCGACGACGTTAGCTTCCACGCTTTATCTCCTGCTTTGAGTGTGTACCCGCGCCGCTCACGTCGGCAAAGGCCGCACGTAGAGCTTCGGGAATGGCCCGGGGTTTTAAACTGTTAGTGCGCACACAGGCCACCAGAAACTGCCCTTCGCAGAGCAGCGCATTATCCGTAGCCCGCCTGACCTGCTGTTTGAAGCGCAGGCTGACCCGGTTCAATTCAATTACTTCAGCGCTTACCAGCAGTTCGTCATCCAGTCGCGCCGGCGCGTGGTAACGCGCTTCGCTGGAATGCACGACGAACAACAGGTCCTCCCCTGCCAGCGCCGACTGGGCAAAGCCCAGCTCCCGGAGCCGCTCGGTTCGAGCCCGTTCCATAAACTTGAGGTAATTGACGTAATACACGATGCCGCCCGCATCGGTGTCCTCGTAATAAACGCGACAACGATGTGCGAACGGCTCAAGCCCGTTTTGCGCGCGCATACTCTAGTGCTTACTCCTCAGGTTGCCAATCCGGCCAGGCAACTGTTTTTCATTGATTCGCGGCTTTCTGGCGAAAGTACGGTCCTGGGACAGCACAAACCCCGAATAAATCAGCGCGCAAAGGTTACTAATCGTCCACGGCATCGAGGAACTCGTCTACCACGGGCATCTCGCCTAATCGTGACGGGATGTTTAAACCGAAGTGCAGGTACGCATGTCGAGTGACCACCCGCCCCCGCGGAGTGCGCATGATATAGCCCTGCTGGATCAAATACGGCTCCAGCACATCTTCAATGGTGTGACGCTCTTCGCTGATCGCCGCCGCCAGACTGTCCACCCCCACCGGCCCACCGTCGAACTTCTCGATCATGGTCAGCAGCAGGCGTCGGTCCTGATGGTCGAAACCACGCTCGTCGACATCCAGCAGGTTCAGCGCCAGGTCGGCGATCGGCTTGGTGATGTGGCCCTTGGCGCGGACCTCGGCAAAATCCCGGACCCGACGCAGCAAGCGGTTGGCGATCCGCGGCGTGCCACGGGCACGGCGGGCGATTTCGAAGGCGCCTTCCGGGTCCAGCGGCAAACCGAGAATGTTCGCCGAACGGCTGACAATCGTCGCCAGGTCAGCGGTGTTGTAGAACTCCAGACGCTGAACGATCCCGAAACGGTCGCGCAATGGATTGGTCAGCATGCCGGCACGAGTGGTTGCGCCGACCAGGGTGAACGGCGGCAGATCGAGTTTGATCGAGCGCGCGGCCGGCCCTTCGCCGATCATGATGTCGAGCTGGAAATCTTCCATGGCCGGGTACAGGACTTCTTCGACGATCGGCGACAACCGATGGATCTCGTCGATGAACAGCACGTCATGGGGCTCAAGGTTGGTCAGCAACGCCGCCAGATCACCCGGACGCTCGAGGACCGGCCCCGAGGTGCTTTTGATCGACACGCCCATTTCCTGGGCAATGATGTTGGCCAGGGTGGTTTTACCCAGACCCGGAGGGCCGAAAATCAGGGTGTGATCCAGGGATTCATTGCGCCCGCGCGCGGCCTGGATAAACAACTCCATTTGTTCGCGAACGGTCGGCTGGCCAATGTATTCGGCCAGGCTGACGGGACGAATCGCCCGGTCCTGGACTTCTTCGCGCTCACGAGGACCACCCGTGGCGGCGATCAGACGATCAGCTTCAATCACTTAGATCATTCCCTTAAGGGCACGACGAATCATGTCTTCACTGCTCAAACCTTTCTCCTTGATCGCGGAAATCGCCTTGCTGGCCTCCTGCGGCTTGTAGCCCAGGGAAATCAGCGCGCTGACCGCGTCATTTTCGGCGGTGGCGACCGGAGCTGGCGCATCTGGCCCACCCGGCTGGTTTGGCACCAACGCGAACATAGCCGGCACGGTTTCCCAGGCCTTGAAGCGATCCTTGAGCTCGACCAGCAAACGCTCGGCGGTCTTCTTGCCAACCCCCGGCACCTTGGTCAGCGCCGAAGTGTCCTGGGACTGCACGCAACGAACCAGTTCGTCGACCTCCAGGCTCGACATCAAGGCCAGCGCCAGTTTCGGCCCCACACCATTGAGACGGATCAGCTCGCGAAAAAAGTCTCGCTCGCGCTTGCCAAAGAAGCCATAGAGTAACTGCGCGTCTTCGCGTACGACCAAATGGGTGTGCAAGGTCAGCGGTTCACCGACCGACGGCAAGCGATAAAGCGTGGTCATGGGGACTTCCAGCTCATACCCCAGACCGTTTACATCCAGAATCAGGTGCGGCGGCTGTTTCTCAGCCAAAGTGCCGCGCAAGCGTCCAATCACGTTTCAGATCCTTGAGCCTTGGCCAGATCAGTGCTGGCGACTGACAGAACAAGGGTTTTGCGCCGACAACACAGGCGCAAAACCCTCATTCCATAAAAAATGATTGCTGATGCTATCAGAGACGCAGGCGCCCGCCACGACTGCGTGCTGTGCCCAGACCATGAGGCAACAGGCTGGAACGGGTGTGAGCGTGGCAAATCGCGATGGCCAGGGCATCCGAAGCATCGATTTGCGGCTTGCTGGTCAATTTCAGCATGTGCATGACCATCATTTGCACTTGTTCCTTGTTCGCCCCGCCGGTGCCGGTCACCGCTTGCTTGACCTGGGTCGCGGTGTATTCGGCGATTTCCAGGCTTTCCTCGGCACCGGCCACGATGGCTGCGCCGCGGGCCTGACCGAGTTTGAGGGCGGAGTCGGCATTGCGCGCCATGAAGACCTTTTCGATGCCCATGGTCACCGGACCGTAGGTCTGAATCACTTCACGCACGCCCCGATAGACGATTTGCAGGCGCTCGTGCAGCTCGCCGGAGCCCGTGCGAATGCAACCCGACGCCACGTACACGCAGCCACGCCCGGTATCACGTACCACGCCATAACCGGTGATACGCGAACCGGGGTCGATACCAAGAATTAAAGTCATAACGCCTGCGGATTAGGTAAGAGCACGATATTCAATACAGCGAATAACAAATGTGGGAGCTGGCTTGCCTGCGATGGCGTAGGCACATCAAACAATGATGTAGCCTGACACGCCGCCATCGCAGGCAAGCCAGCTCCCACACTGAATCTTAGTCGCCCTTATCCGAGCTGAGCGGCCACCGACTCTGGAATGTCGGCATTGGAATACACGTTTTGCACGTCATCCAGGTCTTCAAGCATATCGATCAGCTTCAGAACCTTCTCGGCACCTTCCAGATCGAGTTCGGCACTGGTGGTCGGCAGCATGACGATTTCCGCGTCATCGCCCTTGAAGCCTGCGGCCTCCAAAGCGTTGCGCACGGAATAGAAGCCGGCGAACGAGGTGAACACGTCGATCGAACCGTCTTCATGGGTCACCACGTCATCGGCGTCGGCCTCCATGGCCGCTTCCATCAGCGCATCCTCATCCACGCCTGGCACGAAGGAAATCTGCCCCTTGCGCTCGAACAGGTAGGCTACCGAACCGTCGGTGCCGAGGTTGCCGCCGCACTTGCTGAACGCATGGCGAACAGCCGCTGCAGTGCGGTTGCGGTTGTCGGTCATGCATTCGACCATCACCGCCACACCGCCCGGACCGTAACCTTCGTAGGTCAGCTCGACCATATCGTCGGTATCGGCGGCGCCAGCACCGCGAGCAACCGCGCGGTCGATAATGTCGCGACTCATGTTCGCACCCAGCGCTTTATCCAGCGCCAGACGCAAACGCGGGTTGGAGCCCGGATCACCGCCACCCTGACGAGCAGCAACCGTCAGCTCACGAATCCACTTGGTGAAAATCTTGCCCTTCTTGGCATCCTGACGTTCTTTGCGGTGCTTGATGTTCGCCCACTTGGAATGACCCGCCATAACTCGCTCCGAATTATCTTTGAAACATTGCCCGCCACGCCATGATGCGCCAGCCAGCAAATAAAAATCTCGACCATTGTATAAAGAAAGGGCGCATCCGAAGATGCGCCCTTCTGGTCAGCCTTACTCTGCTTTAGGCGTTTCGCGCAGACGAATGTGCAGTTCGCGCAATGCCTTGGCATCCACCAGACCCGGTGCCTGAGTCATGACGCAGGCAGCGCTCTGGGTTTTCGGGAAGGCAATCACTTCACGGATCGACTGGGCGCCGGTCATCAGCATCACCAGACGGTCCAGACCGAAGGCCAGGCCACCGTGCGGCGGCGCGCCGTATTTCAGGGCGTCGAGCAGGAAGCCGAACTTCTCTTCCTGTTCCGCTTCGCTGATACCCAGCAGACGGAACACCGACTGTTGCATTTCCTTGCGGTGGATACGGATCGAACCGCCACCCAGTTCGGTGCCGTTCAGGACCATGTCGTAGGCACGGGACAGCGCGGTTGCCGGGTTGGCTTCCAGTTCTTGCGGCGTGCACTTCGGCGCGGTGAACGGGTGGTGCAACGCGGTGAAGCTGCCGTCGTCGTTCTCTTCGAACATCGGGAAGTCGACAACCCACATCGGTGCCCACTCGCAGGTCAGCAGGTTCAGATCGTGACCAACCTTGATCCGCAGCGCGCCCAAGGCTTCGCTGACGATCTTCGATTTATCAGCGCCGAAGAACACGATATCGCCATCAACTGCACCGACGCGATCGAGGATCACGTTGAGGTTTTCCTCAGGGATGTTCTTGACGATTGGCGACTGCAGACCTTCGACGCCTTTGGCGCGCTCATTGACCTTGATGTACGCCAGGCCCTTGGCACCGTAGATGCCGACGAACTTGGTGTAGTCGTCGATCTTGCTGCGCGGCATGCTTGCCGCGCCTGGAACGCGCAGAGCGGCAACGCGGCATTTCGGATCGTTGGCAGGGCCGCTGAACACCTTGAAGTCGACTTCTTTCAGTTGATCGGCAACGTCAACCAGTTCCAGCGGGTTACGCAGGTCCGGCTTGTCGGAACCGTAACGACGCATGGCCTCTTCGAAGGTCATGTGCGGGAAGTCGCCGAACTCCAGGTCCAGCACTTCCTTGAACAGGTTGCGGATCATTTGTTCGGTGATGCCCATGATCTCTTTTTCATCGAGGAAGCTGGTCTCGATGTCGATCTGGGTGAATTCCGGCTGACGGTCGGCGCGCAGATCTTCGTCGCGGAAGCACTTGGCGATCTGGTAGTAACGGTCGAAGCCGGCGACCATCAGCAGCTGCTTGAACAGCTGTGGCGATTGCGGCAAGGCGAAGAAGGAACCGGCGTGAGTACGGCTCGGCACCAGGTAGTCGCGAGCGCCTTCTGGCGTGGCGCGGGTCAGAATCGGCGTCTCGACATCGAGGAAGCCGTTCTCGTCCAGGAAGCGACGGATGCTGGTGGTCATGCGCGAACGCAGACGCAGCTTCTCGAGCATTTCCGGGCGACGCAGGTCGAGGAAGCGATAACGCAGGCGGGTTTCTTCGCCGACGTCGGAGAACTCGTTGAGCGGGAACGGCGGGGTTTCCGCTTCGTTCAATACTTCCAACTCATAGCCCAGCACTTCGATCATGCCCGACGCCATGTTGGCGTTGGTGGCACCGGCCGGACGCAGGCGAACCTTGCCGGTGATCTTGACCACGTATTCGCTGCGCACGCGATCGGCGGCGGCGAAGGATTCAGCGCGGTCCGGGTCGAACACCACCTGGGCCAGACCGTCACGATCACGGATATCGAGGAAAATCACCCCACCGTGGTCACGGCGACGGTGAACCCATCCGCAAAGGGTAATTTCCTGGCCTTCCAGGCTTTCGTTCAGTTGGCCGCAATAATGGCTGCGCATCATGGTCGTGGTTTCACTTCTCGTAATTCGAAATTCGGTTGGAGGTCTTGCCGCCCCCCACACCTAAACAAGGTGCCAGATGATGCAAGAGCTCGCGCGTGTCATTCAGCCCGGGCGCTAGACCCTAGTCAGCTTTGTCGCCACCGGCCAGATTTTTCTTGGAACCGGTCTTGAAGTCGGTTTCGTACCAACCGGTGCCGCTGAGGCGGAAGCCCGGCATGGACAGCATCTTTTTAAGCTCTGGTGCCTGGCAGGCAGGGCAGTCGACCAGCGGTGCTGCGCTGATCTTTTGAATGGCTTCCAACTGATGACCACAGGAAGCACATTGATAGTCGTACATCGGCATGGGGGTTGTCTCGGCGATCAGATTGCTACCGCGCATGCTGGGCTTTGCGGCAAAGGGCGGGATTATATCCATTAAATGCAGCCTGTGCAGCCGTAAGACTGCACAGACCGACACTCGACCCGATCAACCGCCAATTGCTAAGCCATGACGAGGCAACTTCCCTCCTTCAGGCTGTGCACGACACAGACAACCCGCACCAGCCCGGTGAAGTTCTTCACTCCGCCATGACGCAAATGCACTTCGCGATCCACGTGGGACAACAGCGCACTGACCGAGCAGCAATTGACCTTGGCCATATCACCCAAAATATCCCAATAGACCTGTTCAAGCCGCAAACAGGTCGCAAAGCCATTCAAACGCACTGACCGGGATAATGGCTGGGCCAGGCCCATATCGAATTCGCTGACTAATGAATCAATCCTCACGTCCTTGAGTGGACCGATCCTCCCCTCGCTTCGCCTGTCTTCATGAACCATACCGTTGACACTCCTTTGCCATCCTTGCTGCTTATAAGAGTCATATTTCGTTTCCTTATAAAAGCGCAGGCGCACAGGCATATCCAGATGACTTTATGACCATCAACGTAGGATAAGCCAACAACGGAGGGGAGATCATGGACCACGTCCTAGGCCGGACGCTTTCCCACAAGTACTGACGCAACATCACTCAATGAAAAGGCAAAAGATCCGAGGAACACTGCGCGCGAACAACACTCAGCAAGCGTCACTCGCACACCGGCCTGTGGAAATCACCGCTGGACCGCCTGATTTGAGTAGCCGCGGGCTTTGCTGTTAAATAGGCAGTGTGTCGCTACCGCCTATTTTCCGGGGGCTGCGCATAGGCTGATACCGGGTACGTGTCCAACGCCTCTTATTGTTCTGAAGCGAACCGTGCTCCATCAGCTCTTCCTTGTGATCCGTCTTAACGTGAGTTAATCAAAATGTTGAAAATCGTCCACCTGCTAATGGGCGCAGCAGCCCTGCTGCTGTCCTTCATCCCTAGCCTGCGATCCGAAGCGCTACCTTACCTGCAACAACCCGATGCGCTGTACCTGGCCTTTTTCGGCCTGCTCAACCTCACCCTTGCACCTGTTATCCCTTACTGGAACAAAGGCCCACGTCATCAACTGCAAAACCTGGTCAGCGCCTTGCTGGTTCTGGCTGTGGTACTGCAAACACTGACATTGTTCGCCCCGATGCCTGTCATCGCCGGTCAACCTGCCGTTCTGTTCAGTCTGGTCGTTGCCCTGATCGCCATTCTTTTGCACCTGGCCGTCAGCTTCTACAAATCTTCACCGGCCGCCGCCTCGCCAAGCTATGACATGAGCAACCGCGATACCGGCACCGTCAAGTGGTTCAATACCTCCAAAGGCTTCGGCTTTATTTCCCGTGATTCCGGCGATGATATTTTCGTGCACTTCCGGGCAATTCGCGGTGAAGGCCACCGTGTTCTGGTCGAAGGCCAGCGCGTGGAGTTCTCTGTCATGAACCGTGACAAAGGCCTGCAAGCCGAAGATGTGATCGCCGCCCTGCCGCGTCGCTGATTCCAAGGCTAAAAAAAACCGCGAACGGCCCAGGCTGTTCGCGGTTTTTTTATGGCCTGCTCTTCACTAATGAGGCTCAGTAATGTGGCGGCGGCGCCTCTTCTTCGAAGGATTCGAACTGACCAACCATTTCCTCCTGCCGCTTGAGCAACGCAGCCATTTGCAGTTGCAGGCGCTCCACTGCGCGTTGCTGCGTCGCCAGCACATCACTCAATGCCTGGATGGTGTCATCCTGAAACGCCAACTGGCTTTCCAGATCGGTAACGCGTTCTTCCAGGCTCATGACTCAACCCTCCAGAAACGTGAAGTCATCGGTCAACACCAGACGCAGCCGTTCGCGAATCGTCGCGATCTGCTCTGGACTGTAGGGTAAAGCCTGCTGCTTGCCCCAGACCGGAGCTGGCCAGGCGGCGTCCTCACGCTTGCGCACAATCACATGCATGTGCAACTGGCTGACGACATTACCCAGGGCCGCGACGTTCAACTTGTCCGCATCGAACGAGTCCTTGAGCATTTCCGCCAGTGCGGTGGTTTCCTGCCACAGCTGCTGTTGATCTGCGACATCTAATTGAAATATCTCACTGATATCCTCGCGGCGTGGCACGAGGATGAACCACGGGTAGTTCGAATCATTGGACAACAGCAACCGACAGAGCGGGAAATCGCCGATCGGCAACGTGTCTTGTTGAAGTCGTGGATCTAAAGCGAACACAGCGCGCACTCCCCTCTGGTCATCTTTTTTTCAGCTTAGCGCCCATACCAAAAGACGACGGCACCAAGCGACAGGACGGCAGCATACCTGCGAATGCCACGCGCTTCACGACGAACTGCCGCCTGCAGCGTCCTCCGGGCGCCCCGACATGAGCCATTTTGATCCGGCATGCACCATGACAGAACTAGCCGCAGCACAAAAAACGCCGAAATGACCAATAAACAACGGGCTGTTCGCTTCGAACACAAAGCGTCACTGTGTGAATTCGGTACAGCAATTGAAATTTTTTGCACCAAAACCGCACAACGCGTCTACGCTCAGTGCGTCAGCATCCGCTAACTACTCACTGGCGGGGTGAACCGGTAACGTTTTTGGTTGTCGGCCCCATCAGTCGGATGTGGTAAACACGATGCGAAGCATGGCGTCAAGCCCACGTAAAACGAGCTTGAACCCCCCGGTTTTATGGGGTTTTTACAGCAGCAGGCAGGCCTTTGAAAAAAAACAGCAACAGAATTCCGATTTGTGCACGCTTGTTGCATTCACACCTACATCGTCTATAAGGCGTCCGCTGGAAGTGGAAGCCTTAAGGCCAATAAAAACAGTGGCAGGATTGCCCGATGGAGATTCAAGTGCAGGACCAGGGACTCTTTTTTACCGATGCTCAAGCCATGGAAAACAACGCTGAAGTTGTCAGTCCGATTGCGTCGGGATTGTGAATTTGCGACATCTACCCAGCCATTTGCGACAGGGTCGTAAAGAAGCTGAAAGGTTAGATGCGCAAGTATCGCCAACATGGTCGGCGTGATATAAGTTTGCGCCGACACAAAAAGAAAGAGCCGCCCGGATAATAAAACAGGCGGGACGGCAGTACTCTTCTAAAAACCAAAGGAGCAAATCACGATGCGCGTGATGAAGTGGAGCATGATCGCACTGGCAGGTGCTGCAGCAGCCA
>NZ_AKJB01000028.1:0-17200 GCF_000282555.1 Pseudomonas sp. GM102
GGCCGCCGCCAGTGGCTGCCAGAGCTTCGGCCTGAGCATGGCCGAGTCGCGTCAGCTTTCGGACTTCGGTGTGGTCAGCCTGCTGCTCAGCCACCAGCGAACGCTGCGAGATGCCTTGCAGGTCGTGGTGCATTACCGTCATCTGATGAACGACTCACTGGCCATTTTCATTGAAGAGGCCGGCAAGATGGTGATCATTCGCGAAGAGGTGGTCACTGAATCGCCGATGCCCAGCCGGCAAGCCACCGAACTGGCCATCGGCGTGATGTTCCGCCTGTGCGCCGCGCTGCTCGGCAGCCACTGGCACCCTTACAGCGTCAACTTCACGCACCAGCCTCCCGACAACCTGCAACTGCATCGGCGCCTGTTCGGTTGCAAGCTGGAGTTCGGCAGCGAGTTCAATGGCATTGTCTGCTCCGACGCCAGCCTCGACGTGACCAACCCCAATGCCGACCCGGCCATGGCCCGCTACGCCCAGAGCTACCTCGACTCGCTGCTCAGCCACGAAGGTCCTTCGATGCTGTTCGAGGTGCGCAAAGCCATCTACCTGCTGCTACCGATGGGACGCGCCACCATCGAGCAGATCGCCCAGACCCAGGGCATGAACGTACGCACCCTGCAACGTCGCCTGAAAGACGACGGCTGCGCCTTCAACGACCTGATCAACGACGTGCGCCGCGATCTGGTGTTGCGCTACCTGGAAAACCCGAATTACTCGTTGGGCCGAATCGCCGACATGCTCGGCTATTCGATGGCGAGTTCTTTCACCCGCTGGTTCATCACCCAGTTCGGCATGCCGCCCGCCGCATGGCGCGCACAAAAACACACCGTCAAAGCCCCCCCGGGCCTCACCACCCTGCCCGGCTCCAGCGACTCCTGAAGCGGACGAAGGACAGGCAAAAAAAAACGGCGACTGCTGGCACAGTCGCCGTAAAAAAACCGGTGTCTGTGACACCGGCCGAGGAGTCCTGTGGCGAGGGAGCTTGCTCCCGCTGGGGTGCGAAGCAGCCCCAAAACGCGCCGCGTACTTTCTGAAAAAATGCAGCGGACTTGGAAGAGGGGCGCTTCGCACCCGAGCGGGAGCAAGCTCCCTCGCCACTGTTTTGTGTGCCTACATTCCCCAGCGCAGCAACAGCAGCACCAGCACGACAAGGAACACCGTCTCCCCCACCATCAACAGGATCGGCTTGATGCCCACCGCCGCCAGCTCCTTGAGTTGGGTCTTCATGCCCAGGGCGCTGATGGAAACCACCAGGCACCAGCGCGACAATTCATTGACCGATCCCTGCACCACCGGGGCTATCCAGCCGGTGCTGTTGATACAGGCCAGAATCAGAAACCCAACCGCGAACCACGGCAGCAGCGGCGGTCGTTTGCCGGCCGGGTCGGCGCCTTGCATGCGGGTAATCATCGCGGCGCAGACGATCACGGGCAGCAGCATGGCAACCCGCATCAGCTTGATCACCGTGGCTGTATCGCCGGTCTCGGTCGACATGCTGTAACCGGCACCGACCACCTGGGCGACATCGTGGATGGTCGCCCCCAGGAACACGCCCGCCACTTGCGGCGACAACGACAGCCAGTTGGCAATCATCGGGTACACAATCATCGCCAGGGTCGACAGCGCCGACACCCCGATCACCGTGAATAACGTTGCGCGTTCTTTCTGCGGATGGTTCGGCAATGCCGCCGCCAGCGCCAACGCCGCCGATGCACCACAAATCGCAGTGGCCCCTCCGGTGAGCATGCCGAACAAACGCTGGAACCCCAGCGCCTTCGCCGCGATCACCGAGACGCCGATCGTCACCACCACCACAATCATCACCAGCGCCACAGGCTTCCAGCCCAGCGCGGCAATCTGTTCGAGCGTGATGCGCATGCCCAGCAACGCCACGCCAATGCGCAACACAGTGCGTGCCGTGAATTCGATGCCAGCCTTGCAGGCGCCATCACCGGCCAGAAAGTTCAGCGCCATGCCCAACAGCAAAGCAAACAGCATCACCGGCGCGCCGTAATGCTCGGACAAAAAGGACGCGGCCGCCGCCACGATCAGACTGACGACAAAACCCGGCGCCAATTCGCGCGTTCGGCTGTGGATACGGGTGAGAGCGATAGTGCTCATGGCACGGACTCCTCGGAAACGATGACGATGAATACCTGGCCGTCAATGATCTCGACGGGGTAGTTGGCGACTTTGAGCTGGGTTGAATTGAGCAAGTAACCGCTGCGCAGATCAAAGCGCAGGCCATGGGCGCAGCACTGAATCACCCGCCCCTCAAGACGCCCGCCACACAGCGAGGCGCCCTGGTGCGGGCAACTGTCGTCGATGGCGAACAAGTCACCTTCAACATTGAATAACGCCAGGCTTTTGCCATCGAATTCGAACAGCGCACGACCACCCGCCTGCGGGAGTTTTCCGGCAGGCACGGGGATACGAAGACTCATGCCGATTGCTGCTTGCGAGTACTTTCTTTCAGTGCCTGGCTCATGGCCCCGAGCAATGCCACTGCAGGTTGCGCGCCCACCACCGTCATGCGGCGGTCGAACTGAAAGCTCGGCACGCCATTGCTCGCCCCGAGTGACCCAGCAAATGGAGTGCCGTCATCCATCAGGCAGTCGGCCAAGGCCTCGACATCAATGCCGCAGGAGCGGGCAATCGCGAGCAAGGTCTCACGGCAACCCAGGTCTTCGCCCTTCTGGAAATAAGCGGCGAACAGGCGCTCGAGCAAGATGTCACGCTGGGCAACATTGCCTGGCTCGCAGGCACGCTCGAAGAAACGATGAGCGTCTGCGGTGTTAGGCATTGTCGCGATGCGGCTCAAGTCAATGGCCAATCCGACCGCCGCAGCAGCCTGCTGTACCTGGGCCTGGCGCATGGCCACGGCGTCGGCATTGCCCAGACGCTTGCGATAGAAGTCGGCGAAGGGCTCACCTTGTACCGGCAACTGAGGCAGCAACTGCACGCCATGCCACACCGTGGTGATCTGCACATCCGGGTGGCGACTGCGAAACTGTACCTGCGCATGCTCCAGTTGACGCTTGCCGATCAGGCACCACGGGCAAATGAAATCGAAAAACACATCAATACGTAAACGACCACTCACAACTTCACCTCTAACGCCGCTTTGCCAATCGAATCGAGAACTTGCTCGCCCTTAAGCCGGGCAATGTCCTTGTGGTAATGACACTTGGCATAAAAGAACACGGCCGCAGCCGCGATGCTGACCAGTGGCACCAGCTGAAAAGCAGCCTGCAAGCCGATAAGGTCGGACACCCTGCCGGTGATGAACGGCCCAGGCGCCAGCCCTAGCATATTGTTGGCCAAGGTCAGCGTGGCGAAGGCCGTGCCATGGACCGAGTAATGGGTCAGGTTGGCAACCATGGCTCCGCAAGGGCCGGTCGTGCCGGCGGCAATCAACATGCCCAGGCAGATCAGCACCAATTGCCCAGGCCCCGCCGGCAGCGCGAACGCCGCTGACAACAGCAGGCAACTGCCCAGGCAATAGGCGATGGCCAAAGCGACTTTGCGCTCCGGCGAATGGCGACACAGTCGATCACTGAGCATGCCGCACAGGATCATCCCCGCACCGCTGCACAGCACGATGATCGCGGCGAGGCCACCTGCCTTGTCGGTGGCCATGTCGTAATAACGATTGAGGTAACTGGGCATCCACACAATGACGGTGCCGCCGACGAACAGTTGCAAGCCACTGCCGATGTAGGCCGCGATCACCGAGCGGCTGGAAAACAGCGTACGCAACGGACGCTTGACCGCAGCAACCGTCTTGCTCGCCGCCTGAGCGGCACGTTGCGGCGCAATGCGTGCTTCCTTGACGATGACCGGGTAAAGCACCGCCAGCAGCAGGCCAAACAGCGCCATGCCGGCAAACGACCAGCGCCAGCCAAGCTTGGCGGCGATTGCACCGCCCAGCGCCATCCCTAATACCGAACCGAACATACCACCCGCCATGAACGCACTGGCAAGCGTTGCACGCATGTGTTTGGGAAACACCGAGATCACCACGGCGATGCCGACGCTGCCGTACGCCGCTTCACCGACGCCGACCATGAATCGTGCAATGAACATCTGCTGATAGTCCTGCGCCAATGCGCAGCCCAGCGTCGCCAGGCTCCACAGCAAAGCCATCAGCGCCAGGCTTTTTACCCGGCCGAAGCGATCCGCCAGCAATGACAGGGGAATGGTCAGCAGCCCCACCATCAGGGCGACAATGCCACTGAGCAGGCCGAGCTGGCCGTCGCTCAGGGCCCATTCGCCCTTGAGCATCG
Organism: Pseudomonas sp. GM102; assembly: GCF_000282555.1. Lineage (NCBI taxonomy): Bacteria > Pseudomonadati > Pseudomonadota > Gammaproteobacteria > Pseudomonadales > Pseudomonadaceae > Pseudomonas > Pseudomonas sp. GM102. The sequence continues at coordinate 4,288 of NZ_AKJB01000028.1, forward strand.
GGAACACCGCGTTCAGCACCTGGCGCGACATGTAATCGGAAATCAACAGACCGAACGTCAATGCAAAGACGATCCAGGCGTACTTGCGCGCAACGCCGACGCCACTGCAGTCATCATCGTCTGCGGCGATTGGGTGAAAGGCCATGCAGCCTCCTCAAAGCTTCGTTTTATTGTTGTTATCAAGCGTGTTGCAGTGCAGCGAGCGGGAGGCCATTGCCCCCCCGCTTCGTCTGCCGATCAGCCGCGTTGCGGCACACCTTTTTGCCCGGCCTTGCGGTTAGGGGCCATGCCATTGGCCAACAGGGTTTCTTCGATGCTTTGGTACTGCACACCAATGCGGTAGATCTCACGGGCTTCTTTACCCGTGGCGATTTCGCGACCCAGTTCATGGGCGATGCGTACGGTTTGCTTGATCTGCGCAACCGAGCCGAAACGATCGCCCTTGTGATCAATGATAGTGTCTTCATTGCCCACACGCGGGTGCATACCCATGGCCATCGCCATGGTGTTGAACGGCATGACGTTTTTGAGCAGCGACTCGGAGGTCAATGTGCAACCGTCTGGCGCGCGATGGATGAAGTTGAAGAAGTTGAACGGATTGGGGCCATCGAAACCGCCGCCGATACCGATCCAGGTCAGGTTCAACGGGCCCTTGTAGACACCCTTGCGCACCAGACGCTCGAGGGTTTCCATGGCATGCATGCCGGTCAGCTGGAAATGCGGCTGGATGCCGTTGTCCATCAGACGCTTGAGGTGTTCGGCGACCCAGGCCGGGCCGGCCGGTACGGTCATTTCGCTGTACGCCGCCTGATAGGCAGGATTGGCCAGGGATGTGCCTTCCAGATATTCCGGATACAGCAGCTCCATGATGTTCATCTGGGTGGTGTTGATGGCCACCGTGACCTGGTCCGGTTTTGGCGTCAGCTCAGCCAGCATGTGCCGGGTATCGTCAGACAGCCACTTGGCGGCTTCGCCATCGCTTTCCGGTGCGAAGGAAATCGAACCACCGACCTGGATGATCATGTCCGGCACGGCTTCACGCACACCGGCGATCAACTCATTGAACTTGGACAGACGCTTGGAACCCTTGCCGTCCAATTCACGCACGTGCAGGTGCAATACCGTCGCACCCGCCTCATAACACTCAACCGCCTTCTGCACCTGCTCGTCCATGGTCAGCGGGATGTCTTCAGGGAAGTCTTCCGGCATCCACTCGGGGCCATACGGGGCCACGGTGATCACCACCTTTTCCATGTTTTCCGGGTGCAGGGAATCGTCGAAGAATTGCATGAGTTACTCCTATTCTTATGATTGTTCCGCCCACCCGGGATCGTGCCGGGCAGGCGTGTTTACGAGTGCGAATGCAGCGGCGGTCGATCAGTAAGTCTTGTCGCCGATGATCCCGGCGCGTTCCATCTTGCGATGGCACGGCGGGTAATCCATGACGGCGTAGTGCTGGGTACTGCGGTTGTCCCAGATGGCGATGCTGTTGGGTTTCCAGCGCCAGCGCACCTGATACTCGGGGATGTAGGCCTGGCTGATCAGGTAGCGCAACAGCTCACTTGCGCCCGGATTGGCGTCCTGGCCGAAGCGCACCCGCTCGGGGGTGTGGTAGTTGCTCAAGTGCGTCGTGAAGGCGTTGACGAACAGCACCTTTTCCCCGGTTTCCGGGTGGGTGCGCACCACCGGGTGCTCGGCATCCGGATACATCGCCTTGAGCGCCAGACGCTTTTCGATCGGCATGGCGGCACCGAAACTCGCTTCGATGCTATGGCGCGCGCGCAGGTCGGCGATCTTCACCTTCACGTCTTCGGGCAAGCGCGCATAGGCCTCGACCATGTTGGCCCACATGGTGTCGCCGCCCACCGGCGGGCACTCTACGCAACGCAGCACGCAGCCCATAGGCGGCGCCTCGCGCCAGGTCGCGTCGGTGTGCCAGGCGTTTTCGTAGCGGTCCATCGGCTGGTCCGGACTCTTGTAGATGCGCACCAGCCCGGGATGATCCGGATCACTACCGGCCACCGGATGATCCTCCAGTTCGCCAAAGCGTCGGGCGAAGGCCACATGCTCGGCGCGAGTGATGTCCTGATCACGCAGGAACACCACACGATGCTTGAGCAGCTGAGCACGAATCTCGGCAAAAAGACCGTCGTCATGGACTGCATCGGCGAGGTTGACGCCCACCAGCTCCGCGCCAATGCTGCAGGTCAATTGTTCGACTTTCATGGCAGACGACTCCCTTAAATGACGAAAATCGATGAGCCCGTGGTTTTGCGAGATTCCAGGTCGCGATGGGCCTGCACGGCATCCTGCAAAGCATAGTGCTGATTGATCTCGATCTTGATCCGACCGCTGCCGACATGGTCGAACAACTCGCCCGCCAACGCAGCTTTTTCCGCCGGGTCGGCAATGTAATCGGCCAGGGCCGGACGGGTCAGGAACAGCGAGCCTTTCATCGCCAGCAATACCGGATCGAAGGCCGGGATCGGGCCGGATGCCGTGCCGACACAGACCATCAGGCCGCGACGCTTGAGCGAATCCAGAGAGCCCATGAAGGTGTTCTTGCCCACACTGTCGAACACCACGTTGACCCCCACGCCGTCCGTCAGCTCACGAACGCGCTGGGCGACGTCTTCATGGCTGTAATTGATGACATGCTCGCAGCCATGGGCTCGAGCGATTTCACCCTTGGCCTCGGTGGACACAGTGCCAATGACGTTCAGGCCAAGCAGCTTGGCCCACTGTGAAACAATCAGGCCCACACCACCGGCAGCGGCGTGCAGCAGAATGCTGTCGCCGGGCTTGAAGTCGTAAATGCGTCGCATCAGGTAAGACGATGTCAGGCCGCGCATGGTCATGGCCGCGGCGGTCTCGAAACTGATGGTTTCCGGCAGCTTGATCAGCGGCGCGGCCGGGATCAGACGCTCGGTGCTGTAGGCGCCCAATGTATTGAGAAAACCGGTGTAGGTGACGCGATCACCGACTTGTACGTTGGTCACCCCTGCGCCGATGGCCTGGACCACACCGGACGCTTCAACCCCCATGCCGTTGGGCATCGGGATCGGGTAAGTGCCATTGCGAAAGTAGGTGTCGGCATAGTTCAGGCCCACCGCCACATGACGAAGACGAACCTGGCCTGGACCGGGATCGCCGACGTCGACCTCTTCATAACGAAGGACTTCGGGACCACCGGTTTCGTAGAAGCGTACGGCTTTGGCCATTTTTTCTTATTCTCCAGTCTCAAGTTGGGCTGCTGCGTCGAATTGCGCTGATTGGACTGTAGGACGCCGTCTGGTGAGTCGCTTCTCATCAGACGACAATGGCTTTTCATTTCATGACAGTGAGCACTGCATCAACAGCTGCCATGGATGACTTATCCAGTGCCTCTCGATACCCTGCGGGTACCTGATGGTGTTCCAGGTCAAACCACCTCCCTCCAGACGAGCATGTAATGAAATCCCCTGCAGGTTTGCTGCTGTCGGCTATCGAGCTGGACCGTGCCAGCGCCATCCCCCTGTACCGCCAACTCTATTTGCAGATTCGCAAACAGATTCTCAGCGGAAAAATGAAAGGGGGCGTACGCCTGCCGTCGACGCGGACCCTGAGCAAGGAATTGGCGCTGTCGCGAATCACCATTCTCAATGCATTCGATCAGCTGATTGCCGAAGGTTTCCTGGCCTCGCGCACTGGGGCCGGTACCTATGTCGGCAATGAGTGGGAGAGCCGAGGGATTGCCGACGAAGAGCAGCGCCAGCCACCGCGCCTGTCCGACCTGAGCCAATCCATGCTATCGCTGCGCAGCAGTCACTTTCGCGGGGTTTCCTATACCGATTGGGATCCTGCGACCCCCACCTCATTCCTGCCCAGCCACAGTACCTACGACGCGTTCCCCCTCGCTGTGTGGCGACGCTTGATGAACCGCCACCTGCTCAAACCGACCAAGGCCATGCTTGGCTATGGTGAACTGCAAGGGTTACAGGCCTTGCGCACGGCGATTGCCGAGTACGTCTTTGATGCCCGTGGCATCGATTGCAGTGCCGAGCAGGTGGTGATCGTTTCAGGGGCCCAGCAAGCCTTCAACCTGTTAGGCATGCTGCTGCTCAATCCGCAGGACAGCGTATGGATGGAAGACCCGGGACACATCGCGGCGCGCATTGCATTGCAGGCCCAGGGGGCTCAGGTGGTCCCGTTGCGGATCGATGGACAAGGAATTGATATTCAGCAAGGCCTGGCCGAGTGCCCTGACGCCCGCCTGGTATTCACTACGCCATCTCGCCAGCATCCCTTGGGCGTGACCATGAGTTATGCGCGGCGCCAGGCACTCATCGACTGGGCCGCGCAGTATCAGAGCTGGATCATCGAGGACGATTGCGACAGTGAATTTCGCTACAGCGGCCGCCTCCTCCCCGCGCTCTACGCCATGGACCGGATGGCGCGGGTGATCTACGTCGGCACCTTCAGCAAAGTGCTCTTCCCCTCGCTAAGACTGGGTTACGTGATACTGCCGCAAGCCCTGATCGAACCCTTCTGTACCCTGCGCGCGGTGATGGATCGCAGCCCGCCGACGCTGCTCCAGGCGACGACGGCGGACTTCATGCGCGAAGGCCACTTCCTCGGCCATATTCGCCGCATGCGTGCGCTGTACCAGGCTCGCCAGCAAGCATTGGTCGAACAACTTCAGCAACAGCTGGGCGGCTTCTTTAACATCACCCCGGTGGAAGCCGGCATGCACCTGATCGCCTGGCTGCCACCCACCCTTGATGACGACGCCATCGCCAGGGAACTGGCCCGGCACAACATCCACACCTATGCCCTGAGCGACTACTGCCTCGAGCATGTCCTGCCACCAGCGCTGCTCATCGGTTTCGCCGGTACGCCTGAGGGCCAGGCACAGGAACGCGTCGCAGCACTGGCCCGGGCCTTGAGCAAAATGGGGTACCTGCAGGCCACTTGAAGCTAGGCAAGTGGTCTTATGATTTAACTGATAATGGATCTATCGAGAGTTCCTGACTGGCGCGATAAAGGCTGCGCCGGTAGACCCGGCGTCTGACCAGGAACGACTCGAATGAACAATAAGATCCAAGAGCGATTCAATGCCTTGCTCAGCCACAAGGCTGCCGAGGCAGGAACACCTCCCCTACTGACTGAAGCACTGGCCCGCCAACTGCTCGACCGCCTTGGGCAGATGCGCTTGTTTGCTCATGCCTATCCCTTGCTGACCAACCTCACCCATGGCCGTGTCACGCCAGCCGATTTGCTGGACTTCGCCTATCGCCACGAGCTGCAGGGTCTGAGCCTGCACTTGCTCGACGGCGAAGAAAACAGCCTGAGCCAAATGACGCCCGCACAGTTGCAAGCGTTTGCCGACAAGGCCAATGCGCTCGCACTGGATGTGCACCTGGAAATCAGCAGCACGCTGAAAAAAGATGTCGATCAGGTGATCGCTATCGCCAAGGCGCTTGGGGTTCGCAACATCCGCGTTTACTCACGCTACGAGGGGACGCTATCCCGAGTCATGGACGTGATCGAGTCAGACCTGCATTACCTCGCGCAGCAGGCAGATGAGCACGACCTGTTCTTCGATTTCGAGCAGCATGAGGAACTCAAGAGCGCCGAGATTGCGCAACTGCTAAACCGGCTAAACCACCCACGGCTGCATGCCTTGTTCGACTTCGGCAATATGATCAATGCGTGCGAGCAGCCACTACCGGCACTGCGCACCCTGGCGCCGCACATACGCCAGACCCACCTCAAGGGTGTGCGCATCGTCCCCGAGCACAACGGCTTCGGCCATTACGGCGTGCTGCAGGGCAGCGACGAAGACGATCTGCCAAGCGCCCGCATGCTGTTCGAACTGTTGATGCTCGGCGACTCAACCCCGCAAGTGATCGCGTTCATCCTTGAGCAGGAAAACCACTACGTCGCCCCGGCATTCCGCCAGACCTTTGAGGCTGCCGATCCATTCATTGCCTACCGGGAAATGAGTGACACGCCACTCCCGGACGGCTATTCGCTCGAACGGATGCTCGCCGACGAACACCGCTGGGCAAACAACCAGGTCGCCTATGTGCGAGGCCTGCTGGCCGAGTTCCGAACCCTGGCCGAGTTGACCCTCGACAACCGCGAAAACGCCTGAACCTGACGTTACTACTCGATTACGCCTGGAGAACAATAATGACAACTCGTGACAAGGCCAAATGGCTCAGATTCCTGATTCTCATCCTCGGTGGTGGCACCATCTACAAGCTGGCGAACCTCAAGGACGCCTTCTATGTGCCCATGCAAGAATTCATGGGCTTGAGCCACACTGAAATCGGCCTGCTGCTGAGCGCCAACGCCATCATCGCCACCGCACTGTTTGTCGTCGGCGGCATGCTCGCCGACCGCTACGACACGCGCAAAATGATTCCCATCGGCCTGATCGGTACCGGCGGCCTAGGGCTGTATCTGGCGACCTTTCCGCCCTTCAGCAATCTGCTGATCGTATTCAGCCTGCTGGCTGTCTGCGCCGATTGCTTCTTTTGGCCCTCGCTGCTCAAAGCCATCCGCAACCTGGGTGACGATCAGGAACAGGGTCGGTTGTTTGGACTGTTGGAAGGTGGGCGTGGCGTCATTGATACCTTGGTCGCCTTTTCTGCACTGGGCGTTTTCGTCGCCATGGGCTCCGGTGAAACCGGTCTGAAATCGGCCATTCTCTTCTACTCGGTCATCGACATTCTGGCCGGAACCCTGACCTGGTTCCTGCTCAAGGGCGGCAGCGCACAGTCGATTGCCAAGCCGAAGAACGGTTTGGCGAACCTGCTCGAAGCCATCAAGGTGCCGGGTATCTGGCTGGTCAGCCTCAATGTGTTCATGGTCTACATCGTCTACTGCGGCCTGACCTATTTCATTCCCTACCTCAAGGAAATGTACGGGCTGCCCGTGGCACTGGTGGGCGCCTACGGCATCATCAATCAGTACTTCCTCAAAATCCTCGGTGGCCCTGCCGGCGGCTTCATTGCCGACAAGCAATTCAAGAGCACCAGCCGCTATCTGAAATGGGCATTCCTGGCCTTGCTGCCGCTGATGGGCGTCATCCTGTTGATCCCGAAAAGCCCGAGCTTTATCTACGCAGGCATGGCCGCCACGCTGTCCTTCGCGCTGATTGTGTTTTCCATGCGCGGCGTGTTCTGGGCGCCCATGGGTGAAGTCGGCATTCCTTCGCACATCACCGGTTCAGCCTTCGGTATCGGCTGCCTGATCGGCTACGCACCCGGCATGTTCGCTTACGTCATCTACGGCGCAATCCTCGACCATTTCCCGGGTCAGCAAGGCTACAACTATGTCTTCAGCTTGATGAGCCTGTTGGCCATTGTTGGATTCATGGTGTCCAGCGTGTTGTATAGGAGCGTGCGGAATAAATCGGTGGCAATAGGGGGGGTTGGTGCGGTGCAAAGCTGATCGGTGGAGCTCTCACCCTGGACTTGAAATCGTTGAGGGTTGCGACTATCAGTGAGGTTCAATCCTTCGAGGGCAATAACATGCCAACGACTGAAGAATCGATAATCGCAGCAGCAAGGCTGCGCGCCGCCTACCGGGGAGAAAACGAGGCACTGGCTGCAGCTTCAGCGCTCGAAGCCCTGGCAGTGCTGAAAAAAACGTTAAAGGGAGATAAGTACCAAGAGGCGCTCGAAAGACTGTATATCGAGTATTCAACCTCTTGATCCGCCTGTGCCGCCTTAGCGGCGGCACATGGTTCACTTATTGAGGACAGTTTGAACTCGCATCTCCCCTGACGCCCGCTGCACTGGCGACTATCAGCGCCACTACACAGGCAACCAACGAGAACAGAGCAAAAGCACCCATCACATGCAAGTAAGGAAGTACGTGATTCCACGCTCGAGCTACCCCCAGGAAAGCGGCAAATAACCAGCCGCTCATAGAGAGAGCCCCCAAGAGAGCGAGGCGAGTGCGGCCGGAGTTGCGTAACAAGACAAAGGGGGCCTTCTGCAGCAGCGGGAAACCGATCCGATGCAACAAAACACCATTGAGGCTAAGCAGCACGACAATACTCACCTTGGCCCAGAGCTTTTGATTGAGCAGATACGCGCTTCCCTCATAGAGGTAACCCTGGAGCACCAGCAGCAAGCCACTTCCCCAAAGAGCCAATAGCGCGAGCGTGACGATTTTTTGGGTCTCTTCGAGGTACTCACGCTGCACCTCACTCAACACATCCTTGCGCCAACTCCATAGCTTTTGGTCCGCCTGTAACACCCTCCCCAGAGCAATACAGGTGGCAATCAGATGACCATACACGAGTAGCATTTTGAGCATTACCTTGACCTTATTTTTATATGGGCAATGCACTCCCTCGCGCCCTTGATATGAAACTAAATGATACAGATTCATATTTGTATCAACAAGTTACACAATCAGCCATCCATCTGGAAGCTGCTGTTTTTGCGGGGTTTTTCCTAGCCTGGCGCTTGTGGGGCTGAGGAGTTTGCTTGGTTAACGTCAGCGAACCCAGCATTAGACTGGGCCTTTTCACCTCACGGCATGCGGTTTTCAGGCCCCCTATCAAAGTCCGCATGATTCTTCCTTGTCCTGAAGGTGGGCCGTAGCATTTACCTTTACTTGGATCGGATCACGATCGTAGAGGCGAGCATGTCACCCAGCCGTTTTCGTGAGCCAAAGAAAATAAATATCCAGTCAAAAATGCTCAGAAACGGCGTAGTGATGTTGCGGATAAAAGATTGATATAGATTGCAGTTAAGGTAGCTCTGCTCATCAATCACGGACATCCCCAGCAGCTTTTTACCCAAGCTCTGACCGTTGGGCATTGCATCGGAAAACAGGTAATACGCCGCGCCTGATCCTAACGCCAGAAGGGCGACCACGGTTGGCGGTAAACCAACAAACTCGGCTACTCGCCCTACGGCGTAGAACAGAAAGAAGGTGGTTATGGAGTCAATCAGTTGTCCTCCCCACCGACGTCCCAGGCCAGCCAGATTATTGGGCTTCTGGTACTCGCTTTGGGTGTTGCTGATTTCCATGCGTTGTCACTCCGTTGGTATATGGATACAGGAGTATCGGCACCACGTTAGCAACATTGAATTACGTCGTTTCACCCAATAGGAACGGACTAGGTCCGAAGGTGGCTGCATCTCGCCAAAGACTCACATGAACATCCCCCAACCGGTGCGTAAATTACGGTTCTCAACGCCCAGTTTTAATGTGAGTGCGGATTTGGCACCGACCAGGACCTCGCAAGAGATTCCGAGCTGACCGCTAGAAGCCGCGGCCGACGGATCTTTCGAGGGTTCAGCGGCTCAATCGGTGCCAACTACCTGCAAAATGGTTTGTCACCAAAACAGCAAGAAGTCGGGTGAATTTGCGGTCTGTTTGGCACTGCGGTTTGGGCCCAAAAACGTCGAATCTAGAAGTATGAGTCAGGCTCTCGGACGCGATGGTTTGATTCAAAATCGGCCCCTGGGCCTTGTGATCAAAGGGTCTTCATAAGGCCCACAGCCCGTCAGCAATCAATTCGAATAGATGCGCCCTCCCCGCGCTCTGTTCCGTTTCCCTAGCGCACAATCGGAAGTCCGGCTTTCGCTGCTTCCGTTTGTCTTCAAAGGCACGGCCCGCGTGACGTACAGCCGGTTTCGCTGATTTTGGATGGTGACCTTTAAGAACGAAGAATCGGAACTGCGCTTCCAGGGTTTCGCCCCCCGGAGCGGGTTTGCCCCCACCCTGTCAAGGCGCCCCCTATATCTATGCAAGCTATTGATATTAAATGAAAAACTATCGTTTTTAACGAGATACAAGACAGCCACATCATCCTATAAGAATCAATAGCTTAGCGTTGTATATTCCTACAGTAGTTCACCCTTTCTCCGGCGTTCTGCTGACCGAACACAATCCCCTCAAACACAAGACGTCTTCACAACTGATCAAGCCTGGAGGTTCAGTTCTGGCTCATCATCCCCCAGACAGGACTATCCTACCGTTCGTCTTATCCCTCCCCAGCTTCAACCCGCCAGCTTTGACAGTCAATTATTCGGATCTATAGTGAAGCCTGTTGAAAAAGCGTAAATAAAATGGAGCAATACTGGCAAAGTTTGGATGGTTATAAAAAACAACGAAGCTAGTTAGTCACCCCGTTGTGGATTTTCACCATAGCCAAACGCCTATCAAAAGGAGCAAGAATATGTCTTTCGCAAGAAAATTCGCCTTAAGCGCATTGTCATTATCCTTGGCTGCTATTTTGACCTCCGACTCACACAACAATCTCCAAACAAGAACCAACGCAAGCAGACGCCTTCTGCGGTTTCAGGGATGGCTTTATTGACCATCAATTACCCGAAATACAATTAATTAATTTCCCAACACAATTTGAATTACATTCTTGAGTTTATAGTATTGCCGTCAGAACCAGAGGCATACGCCTACAAAACGCAACTCCTCAGGCAGCGCAATAGGTTGTTATTTGCCCAAGGAAAAATGATAGCTGTTGTTATGAGAGCAAATGGATTGCAGCACTATCATTAATATTATCTCCAGGGAGGAGAAACCTATCATGACTTCGTAACCATTAGCATTTCTTGGCAGCGCGCAATAGAAAACAATAGCAATTCACTCTAATGCAATTGGAGATTTTTATCATGGGCGCATCTGAAAAGTTCTACCTAACCATTGTTAATGATTCCAAAACTAAAACCCTCATTTATAAAGACATAAACTTCGACTGGGGAAGAGTAGAATCTAGCTCTTATCCTGTAGCTCAAGTCCCGCCAAAAACAACAATTCAAGTCTTAGTCGCTCAAGGCAGGGATAATACATCCTCTGGCACGGAGGGTTCTATTAGTTATTCCATTTATGGCCAGAATGACAGATGGGTAAAAGCATCATGGAATGTACCTTGGGCAGCAGGAGCGGAAAATACGTGCGTCCCTAGTACAAGCGATGATAATCAGCAAGACAACCCAGATGGGAATATTGTTTGGCAACCACAAACACCTACAGCCGACGGCGGCACAACTTTATCAGTAGTAATGAAATTCGGGTATGAAATAGAAGAGTAATGATTATGACCAACTATCAATGGATTATAGCCCTCTACTATATGCAGAGATCAACTTTGCCGGGCTTCCAGGGATAGTTTGTAGTTCGGTGGCCAGCATGGATGTTGACGCACCTAGGCTGGCCGCTTTTTTACTTTGCCGCGGACACTTCTATTACATAGGCTTGGCACGCCGCCAGAGCGATCAATCCTTGATCGCCATCACCGGTGATTCCGATAATTCGTTGAGCATGCGCTGGGTCAAGTCGGGCGCGCGCTCCTCCATGAACCACACCGCCGGCGCCGGCAACGGTTGGCACTGCGCAACCACTGGCTGAATCCGCTCCGTCGAGGAGGACTGACAGCCGTAGATCGGAAGTAGCAAGGCGATCGCGCAGGCGAACCAATCACGCATTTGCTGTTCCATCCTGGCTTTCTGCCAACTCCCGCACGGAACGCTACCTGCTCGGCCTGGCCCAGGACGGTGCGGCCTTGCTTCTCGAAGCTCGACGACGCCCACATGCAATATGGGGTGTGCTCTGGGCGTGCATTGCCCAAAAGCTTCCGAACACAACATACATTTTTCGGATGCCAGGCCTCACCGCAACGGCCATGCTTGCAGTAGCTTTGAAAAGAGAAGCCTTGATAGCAAAACGGGCTCGAACCGAGAAATGATTACTCAACCATCCTGGCTGTCTCGCTGTGCGCCTGACCGTGCAGTAGCGCGACGATCAGACAGAACCTGTACTTCGATGCGCGGCGCTCAACCTATCGCTACCGCCGGCCAACCGACGGGAAGTGGTTCCAATTCGGTACCGACCGCGTCAAAGCGATCGATGCCGCGAAACAGTTGAACCTTGAGTTTATGCGCGGCGCTGATCTGGTTGGCGCCGTGATATCCGCTTCATCAGAGTTGTTCGCGACCTTCCTCGACAAGTATGAAACCGACGTGCTGCCGCCTCGCGAGTTGGCCAAGGGCACGCTTGGTCTCTACGCGGTGCACTTCAGACGCTTTCGCAAGCAGTTCTATGGCAAAGCGATCGACCAGATCACAATCCGTATGATCGCCGAGATGCTGGACGCCCTAACCCCGCGCACGGCAAACCAGTGCCGGGCACTGCTGATCGATATTTTCAACCACGCCGCGGCGAAAGGCCTATGTCCGGACAACCCGGCAGCAAACACGATCAACCGCATCGAGAAGAAGCAGCGCAAGCGCCACACCGTCGAGGGTTTGAAAGCTATCCGGGAAAAAGCGCCAGCCTGGCTTCAGAACGCCATCGACCTGGCCCTGATCACCGCCCAACGGCGGACGGACATCCTCGACATGCGGTTCGACGGGGTTCGGGAATGCCACTTGTACGTGGTGCAGAAGAAGACGGCCAAAGCAAGCGACGCGGCGTGGATTCGTTTTCGGGTGACCGCCGAGTTGCAAACAGTCATCCGCCGGTGCCGTGACGATATCGCCTCACCGTACCTAGTGCACCGCAAGCCTGACCGCCGGAAACAGAAACAGGCGCAGACCAAGGATCACTGGACGAAGGTTGAGGAGAGGTATTTGACGCGAGCATTCAAGGAGGCCAGGGAGGCGGCGAACTGCTGCGCGGGATGGAAGGAAGAAGAGATGCCGGGCTTCCACGAAGTGCGAGCGCTGTCGCTGCACCTGTACAAGAAAGCCGGAAAGGATGGTCAGAAAATTGCTGGCCATGCGAGCGAGGGCATGACCAGAAACTACCAACGTGACCACGAGGAAATCGTCTGGTCCGAAGCAATTCCGGACTTGAATATCAGCGAAATCACCGGGTAGTTTTGCGCGGGTTTTGCGCGGGCACAAAAAAGCCGATCTATCTCAGACTGTGTGAAAACCTAGCA
>NZ_AKJB01000029.1:0-8111 GCF_000282555.1 Pseudomonas sp. GM102
GGTAGCCATTTCATTAGGGGATTCGTAGTGCGTCGGGATGGTGTGTTTACGTGGGGCTAGTGTGGGATCAGACCGACCCACACCGTTTCAGGGGAATCAATGCCGCTCCAGCGCATTCACCAGGTCATGGAACGCTTCACGATTGGAGTCGTTCAGGCCCATGAGGATTTTGTGCGCTTCGAGGACTTTGACGCGTACCACTTCTTCGGACTGATCCTGGTCTGGCAGGTCGGTCAGGCATTCAGGGCATGGGATCGGGCGGTCAACGATGTTGAACACTTGCTCGAAGCCCATGGACTGCAGCAGACGGGTGATGTCTTCGTGGGTGGTGACGACGGTCGGCAGCAGGCCGACCTTTTGCCGCGACAGGATCGACAGTTTGGCCAGCAGGCCCAGGGTGGTGCTGTCGATGCTGCGGGTTTCGGTCAGGTCGATCACGATCGCGTTGAAATTCAACGCGGTGAAGATCCGCTCAATAGTCGCATCCAACGCCGAACACAGGGTCAGGCGAACTTCACCGACGAACTTCAGGACGAAGGTGCCGTCCTGCTCGGCGAACTGGATTCTACCGGTACTCATTCAAGATTCCTGCTCAACACCAACAGGGCGATATCATCCGGCATCTCCCCTAGCGTGGCCAATCCAAAAACCTGGCGCAGACCATCCAGGCTGCCGCCCGCTGCCTTCACCCGTTGAGGTAAAGCAGCTTCTTTCTCTTTGAGTGTGGGTTCTGGCAAAAGGTCCAAAATGCCATCAGACATCAGCGTCAAGCTGAACACTGGCGGCAATTCCAGTACGTGGTCTTCGTAGGTGGCTTCATTGAAGAGGCCCACCGGCAGACCACGCCCTTCCAGGTAACGAACACTGTCTGGCGTGTACAACACAGGCAACGGCAGATGACCGCCGATGCTATAGGTCAACAAACCGGTCTCCTCGTCGATGACTCCACCGACCATTGTGACGTGTTTACCCAGCTTACAACTGATCAGGCCCCGGTTGATATGACCAAGAACCTCTGAAGGCTTGAACTCCGGCAATGTGCCGTTGCGCTTGGATTCGAACAGCAAGCGCGTGGTCATGAACTTCAGCAGCACGGTAACGAAGGCTGAAGAGGCGCCATGACCGGAAACGTCCGCCAAGTAGAACGCTACCCGACGCTCGTCGACCCGAAAGTAGTCGACGAAATCGCCCGAAAGGTACAGCGACGGGATGATCTGGTGTGCAAACTGGAACTCGTTGATGCTCCAGGGGCTGACCGGCAGCATGTTCATCTGCACCTGGCGACCGGCGTTCTGGTCTTCCTGGAGCAGGTTCAGGCTGGCTTCGAGCTCGCGATTGGCCTTTTCCAGCTTCTCGCGATAGCGCTGGTTTTCCAGCAGCAGGCGCGCACGATCCAGGGCTCGGCGCACAGAGTGCTCGAGCACGGCCAGATCTTCGAGAGGCTTGATCAGGTAATCCGCCGCGCCCAGGCGCAGGGCCTCGACCGCGTCGTTCATCACGCCGGCGCCCGACACCACGATTACCGGTGTTTGCGGCGACAGCTCGGTGACCTGGCGAATGAGTTCAAGTCCGCCCATCTGCGGCATGCGCAGATCGCAGATGACCAAGTCGGGCTTGTCTTGCTCGAATACCTGAAGTCCCTGCTGGCCATTGCTGGCCTGCAGGACACTGAAACCACTGTCTTCCAAGTAGGCCGCGAGGCTCGCGCGCACTACTTCGTCATCATCGATTATCAGCAGCGTGGCACTGGTTTTTGGCATGTGGGCAAACGGCGCCAGAATTAGGTTGGCGTAGCAGGCTGGGCATTTGGCCCTGCTCACACTACTGGATTCGCTTTCTAGCCTCTCTGGCCGCACCGTTTTCGAGCGTTTGCCCTACTCACAGGTCCACCAAAGGTGCCCTTCTAAGGCGCAGACGGTACTCCCATCCGCGAGGCGTTTCAAGCTCACGCCGATGGTCGCTTGACGTCTTTACTTGTCAAATCACCGAGAGTTATAAGAACAGGCAAAACCGTAACCCAAAGGAAGGATCGAGCCCATGAGCCAAACTGATCGGGACTACAGCGAAAAGCGCGATTTCATCCGCATGCGGGTCGATGCCGATGTGGCGCTGATTCATGAGGGCGACGAGGTGCCAGCCGTCTGCATCGACCTTTCCAGCAGTGGCATGCAGGTTGAGGCGCCCCGTTTATTCAAGGTGGGTGACCGGCTTAGCGTGCGGATTGACTCCGATCACGCAGCACTAAAAGGCCTTGAGGCCGATACCGAGGTGGTGTGGGTGAAAGCACAGGACGGTGGCAATCAGAAACTCGGGCTTACAATCCTGAAGATGAAGTAACCCCGATTTAGCCCGCAAGCCAAACGAAAGAAGGCGGCCAAATGGCCGCCTTCTTCGTTTTACCGGTCGAGATTAAAAATCGTCTTCGACCTGGCCGTCCTTGACCTTGAATTCGCGGTTTTGCAGGTATGCATTGCGAATAAAGGTGTATTTGTCGCCGCTGACCAGCTTCTCGGCCGACAGCAGGTTGGCGCGGGTGTCGACGATGTTCAGGCCGAAGATCGAATTACGCACCGGTACGTCGTGGATGTAGCGGTACGGGCCGGTATAGCCGTCGACATACTTGGAAGGCGCATCACGCAAGGTGCTTGGGCCCAGCAGCGGCAGCATCAAGTATGGGCCGCTGCCCACGCCCCAGTAACCGAGGGTCTGGCCGAAGTCTTCATCATTGCGATGCAGGCCCATTTGGGTGCCCACGTCGAAGAAGCCCAGCAGGCCGAAGGTGGTGTTGAAGATCAAACGCGCGGTGTCGACGCCTGCCGCGGTGGGCTTGACCTGCAACACGTCGTTGGCAAGGTTGGTCACGTCGCCAACGTTGCGGAACATGTTGTGGATGCCCTCTTCCAGAAACTGCGGCGTGACGAATTGATAGCCCTGAGCCAATGGCTTCAGTGCGTAGGTATCGACAAAATCGTTGAACTTGTAGATCGGGCGGTTAATGCTTTCCCAAGGATCTTCTTCCGTGGCAGCCTGAGCCGCAAACGGAACCAGCAATACACTGGCACACATACAAAGCTGAGCGAGTCGATTGCTCCAGCGCATAGAGAAACTCCTTGGATTGTACTGACGCGGACGCTTGGCCCAGTCGCAAAGACCGCTAGTATATGACGGATAACCCGGTTTAGGCAGCATCGTGCGCGATCGCTCCCGGATGATTCCTCCTGGCTGGGAGCGATTCACATCAGTGTCACTCAACTGTCACCGTCCACGAATAGCCTTGTTACTATTTCAAGGACGTTGATATGCCACGCGCCGAAACCTCGCCTCTCATCGCACCCAGCCTGACCGCTGTACTGTTCGGTCTCAGTGGATGTCTGGTGGATTTCGGCGCACGCACTCGCCAACCCGGCACACTGACTCCCGAGCACACCGAAGTCACGCTTGGCGCTCTGGATAGCCTGTCCAGCTTGCAGCGCCAACAGATTCCTTGCGCCTGGCTCGATGAACTGCCCCCCGCCCTCAGCCACTCTCTGGCCGCGGCACTCCCGGACTGGATCAAACCTTCGCAACACCCGGCAACAATCAATCCATGGCCGGCTCCGAACGCCTGTTGGCAAGCCTTGATGGCGTTGAATGTCGAACGTCTGGACGGTTGCGTGCTGGTCAGCGGCGAACCGCGACTTCTGCAGTCAGGCCTGAATGCCGGGTTGTGGACCATTGGCCTGGCGTCCTGCGGCTCGCTGTGCGGGCTGGCTCCAAGCGAATGGCAGACCTTGAGTCAAAAGGAACGGGAACACCTGCGCGGCAAGGCGACAATGCAGTTGTTCGGCCTGGGCGTGCATTCGGTGATCGATCATCTGGGCGAACTCGACACCTGCCTGGCCGATATCAGTCTGCGCCGGCTCAAGGGCGAAAAGCCCTGATCGAGATCATGCAGTTTGCCCGGGAGTGGATTAATCTAAAGGTCAGCCATAGACCTTTGGCGCGCCGCTGCGGTCTATGCCAGTGCCTATCGATAAAAGGAAGAACGCCATGCCTGCCCGCGAACTGCAAGAACAGCTCAACAAACTGCGCGAGCAATTGGAACAGAATCCACCGCTTTCCGAAGAAGAGCGCGCTGACCTGCACGCGCTGATGCAACAGATCGAACTTGAGCTTGAGCTGGAAACCAAAACCCAGGACACCAACCTCGCCGACAATGTAAACCTGGCCGTCGAGCGCTTCGAACTCGAACACCCGACCCTTGCTGGCACCTTGCGCAACATCGTGCAAGCCTTGGGCAACATGGGGATCTGAACCCGCCAGATAAAAAAAAGCCCCGCTAGCGATAGCGGGGCTTTTTCATATCCGGGGTTTGCAAATGCAACCCCCTGTGGGAGCGAGCCTGCTCGCGATGGCTGAGTGTCAGTCAACATCACTGTTGAATATGCTGGACTCATCGCGAGCAGGCTCCCACATTAGATCTTCATTGACGGACCAGGCGGTGGTTCGGCAGTTGTACTTCTTCGGTGCTGCGATACGGGTTGATGTCCAACCCGCCGCGACGTACATACCGTGCATACACCGTCAGTTTCTCTGGCTTCAGCAATCGTTGCAGGTCGAGGAAAATCCGCTCCACGCACTGCTCATGGAAGTCCGAGTGCTGTCGGAAGCTCACGATGTATTCCAGCAAACTCGCGTGATCCAGCGCCGCGCCGCGATACTCCACCGCCACGCTGCCCCAATCCGGCTGGCTGGTAACCGGGCAGTTGGATTTGAGCAAATGGCTATGCACGCACTCTTCAACAATGAGCGACTCATCGCACCGCAGCAGTTCCGGACGAGGATGCTCATAGTTGCTGACGCTGATATCCAGGTCATCGATGCACACACCCGGCAACGCCACGACGCCTTCTGCCTCAACCTCTTTCAGGCTGCGAATCCGCACGCCCACCGGTTTGCCGGCAGCGGCCGAAAGGTCTTTTGCCAGCGTCGCTTCAAGGCTTGCGGTATCGGCAAACGCTGTTTGGTTCAGCGAATTGAGGTACAGCTTGAACGACTTCGATTCGATGATGTTCGGCGAATCCGCCGCAATGCTGAATTCGCCAATCGCCACCACGGGCTTGCCGGACGGCAACAGCCACGACAGCTCGAAGCAATTCCAGAAGTCCACGCCCTTGTACGGCAGGGTTTCAGCCGTCAGGCCCAGCTCGGCCCATTTCGCGGTGCGCGGGATCGGGAACAGCAGGGACGGTGTGTAGGTGGCGATGTATTCGCTGGATTTGCCCAGCGGCGAATGTTCGGCTGCGGGATGCATGGCGGAAACCTGACTGAAGAATCAGCGGATTCTACCAGCCTTTGCTCCCGCCTTTGAGTGCTTACTGACTGACTGTCAGTTTGCCGACCATACCGGCCTGATAGTGGCCGGGGATATTGCAGGCAAATTCCAGGTTGGTGGCCTTGGTGAAGGTCCAGGTCAACTCGGTGGTTTTGCCCGGCTCCACCAGCACACTGTTCGGGTCATCGTGTTTCATCCCATGCCCTTCGGAGGAATGGTCCATAGTGGCCATGGAGCCGTGGTCCATGGCCTTCATGCTTGTAGGCATCAGCATGCCGCTTTGCTGCATCTGCAGCATTTCCTGCTGATGCCTGGCATGCATCGCCGCGTCGCCGAGGTTGAATTCGTGCAGCAACTGACCTTTATTCACCAGTACAAAGCGAACGGTCTCACCGGCCTTGATCTCGATGGCTTTCGGATCGAACGACATATCGCCCATTACCACTTCAACGCTACGGGTAGCCCGGACAGCCTTTGCCGGTTGACCGAAGTCGTAGGTATGCGTCGGTGAGGCCTCTAGCCCTACACTCAAGGTCAACAAACAAGCGGCCAATACCAGACGCTTTCGCAAAAACATAGTCGCACTCCAACAAGATGAGGTTCAGCTTGTGGGAAACTTAACCCGCGGGCTCTGCCAGCCACCTGACAGGCAGATTACAACTTTGTCAGGTTGGCCTGTATCGCCGCCGCCCACGGTATAACGCAACCGTTCCAACTGCCCGAGTCGCCCATGAAACTGCTGATTGTCGAAGACCAACCAAAAACTGGCCATTACCTGCGTCAGGGCCTGACCGAGGCCGGCTTCACCACCGAATTGGTGGCCGATGGCAGCACCGGCCAGCAACTGGCGTTGAGCGGCGATTACGCCTTGTTGATCCTTGATGTGATGCTGCCCGGTCGCAATGGCTGGCAGATTCTGCAAGCGGTGCGCAGCGCGGGCCTCGACACGCCGGTACTGTTTCTTACAGCCCGAGACGCGGTGGAGGACAGGGTGCACGGCCTGGAGCTAGGTGCCGACGACTACCTGGTCAAACCTTTCGCCTTCTCCGAACTGCTGGCCCGGGTTCGCAGCCTGCTGCGGCGCGGCAGCACCACACCTCAGGAAACCAGCCTGCAACTGGCCGACTTGCGCCTGGACCTGATCCGCCGTCGAGTCGAGCGCAACGGCCAGCGCATCGACCTGACCGCCAAGGAATTCGCTCTGCTGGAAATGCTCCTACGGCGCCAAGGCGAAGTGCTGCCCAAGTCGCTGATCGCTTCCCAGGTGTGGGACATGAATTTCGACAGTGACACCAATGTTATCGAAGTAGCGATCCGCCGTTTGCGCCTGAAGATCGACGATGACTTCCCGAATAAATTGATCCACACCGTGCGTGGCATGGGCTACGTCCTTGAAGAGCGCCCTGCCTGATGCGCCGACTTTCACTAAGCAATCGCCTGGCGCTGCTGTTTGCGGCCTGCACCGCGGTGGTGTCGTTGTTCGCCGGGGTGTTGTTCAGCCGCGCCAGCGAGGCGCACTTTGTCGAGTTGGACCAGCAGTTGCTGGATGGCAAGCTGATTGGCTTGCGCCGGGCGCTGGACGACATTCAGTCCAGCGAAAGCGAGACCAAACTGGCCGATGAATTGAGCCGACAAGCCGATCTTTCGCTGCGCATCATCGGCAGCGACGGCCAACGTTTGTACGACAGCTCGGCCGGTTTGCCCAAAGACTTGCCGCGCCAGTTGGGTCTATCGACGGTGAGCGATGACGGTACTGATTACCGCGTCCTGAATGCACCGCTGTTCCTCGATAAACCCGATTCGCCGCAACTGACCCTCCTGCTGGACATCACCCATCACCAACACTTTCTTCAGCGCATGCAGCACCTGATTTGGCTGACGGTCGGTTTGTCGGCGCTGGCCACCGCCCTGCTCGGTGCCTGGGCGGCGCGCAGTGGTTTGCGCCCGCTACGGCGCATGAGTGCGGTCGCCAGCGGTGTTTCGGCGCAATCGCTCAACGCGCGCCTGCCGGAAGCAGACATGCCGCCAGAACTCGCGGAAATGGCCCACAGCTTCAATGCCATGCTCGGACGCCTCGACGACTCTTTTCAGCGTCTCTCGGCGTTTTCCGCCGACATCGCCCATGAACTGCGCACGCCGCTGTCGAACCTGCTGACCCACACCCAGGTCACCCTCACCCGCCCTCGCCCCATCGAGGATTACCGCGAGGCACTGCACAGCAACCTCGAAGAACTGCAATGGATGGCGCAACTGGTCAACGACATGTTGTACCTGGCCAAGGCTGACCATGGCTTGCTGATGCCCAAGCGCGAACCGCTGGAACTGGCGGAAGAAGCCGATGTGCTGCTGGAGTTCTTTGCGCCGCTGGCCGAGGACGCTCAGGTGAAATTGAGTCGTGACGGCAGCGCGCGCATGCAGGGCGACCGCAGCATGCTACGCCGGGCGCTGTCCAATTTGCTGGACAATGCGTTGCGGTTTACCCCGGCCAAGGGCGAGGTGCGGGTGAAGATTATCGAGCAGCCGAAGGGCTTGAGCCTGACCGTTGAAAACAGTGGTGAAGGGATTTCTGAAGACTTGTTGCCGCGCTTGTTTGACCGCTTCTACCGGGCAGACCCGGCGCGTCGTGAAGGCAGCAGTGAGCATGCGGGGTTGGGGTTGGCAATTACCCAGTCGATCATCCGCGCCCATGGTGGGCAGATTCGTTGCGAATCGGATAACGGATGGACGCTGTTTGTGATTGAGTTGCCGAAGGGGGATTGAGGGCAGCAGGGCCGGCCCCATCGCGGCATAGGTATCT
>NZ_AKJB01000030.1:0-7263 GCF_000282555.1 Pseudomonas sp. GM102
CCTCGTCGCCGTTGAGCATCCGGATTGTGGGTGCAGTGTCTGTAGGAGACGGTCAACGAGTTGCCAATGACCTTAATGGGCAATATGCCGATATTCGGCAAAATTGCGGCAATGCTTCGCTGCCCGCAGTGTTGTGCTCGGGTGTCATGTTGCGAGCGACGATTAACGGTACCGGGTATCGCGCCTGGAATCCCAGCCCGCTCTCACAGCAGAACGGTGGCGTTTCGTTTTTTTACCTGCGCAAGGATGCGGCCTTCAAAGCGTTTCCTTCCATCTATCCGAATACCAGTGGGATCGTCTTTTTCCCGACACAGCAACGCCCGGCAGGTACGGTGGACATTCCGGTTCTTTGTTTCTTTCCCTTGGACGGAGGCTCTGATATCAGGGCCGATCAAGGTTGCGGTGTATCCAGTAATTATCCTTCCGTCAGCCGTTCATGCGAGTTGCAGGGCATTACCACGGCAGCAGGTTGGCTGACTCATTACAACCAGGGAGCCGGGGTACAGAAATATCAGCGCGCCTGCAGTTTCAATGTCCGGCTCAGCCAAGGGGCAGCGGCGGCGAATGCATTTTATCAGGGCATTCTGGCGATGAAGTTGCTGGGCACCGACTCTTTCAATACCTGGGATGAAATCCGCTTGGCCACCTGGCCGCAGAACATTCACGCGACCATTCCGATCAAGGCGTTCTTTTACACGAGCAATGGTTTGGCGGATGCCAGATTTAATCAACAGGATTTTTACAAGTACTCAGGCAAAGCGGTACCGATCATCAAACTGACGTTACCCAGAACGACGGTCGAATCAGCCCGGTTCGAATTCAACAAGGCTGACCAGTCAGTGGGCAATTGGAACTGATTGGAGCCTGAGTAGCCCGCTGATCCTGTCTTCATCAGGATCTGCGGGCGAACGAGAGGGGAAGAGTCAGGCCGTTTTCCAGGTGATTTCTTCTTCACCATCGGCGCTGATCCGCATCCAGCGATCGGCTGTCTCTTCACCTTCTTCCTCGACCCAGCTACCCGGCGCGCAACGCACTTCGACGTTCAGCGCGGCAAAGGCTGCGCGGGCGCAGGCGATGTCGTCTTCCCATGGGGTCTGGTCGCTTTCCAGGTACAGGCTGTTCCATTTGCCTACAGCTTTCGGCAGCCAGGTGACCGGCACATTGCCGGCCTTGCACTTGTAGGTCTGGCCTTTCTGGACCCAGTCGGTGCACGGGCCTAAAGCCGCGCCGAGCCAGGCCGCGATGGCCTTGTAGTCGACGTCGGCGTCTTTCAGGTAAATCTCGATATCGGGTTGGCGCATGGATGTCCTCACTGCGGGTCTGAAAAATCCATTCGCGGATTTAGCCGGCCTCAAGCTGTTTGCTCAAGGCCAAAATTCAAGAGTTTATTGAAGAATAAAATAATCGTAGCGCATCGACACGGTGACCTCGAACGGCTCGGCCTGCTCGATGACCGCTGCCCGGCGTTCGGCACTGGCGCGCCAGCCGTGGGGGGTCATGGCCAACAGGTTCGCGCGATCCTGACCATTAACCAGCGTCAGTTTGAATTCCAGGGTTTCGCTGTGTTGCAGCGCCATGCCTTCCGGCACCAGCGCCAAATGTTTGTCGTCGGTGTATTCGCGCACTTCGTCGTATAGCCGCTCGCGCAATTCCATCAGATGGCCGCTGGTCGGCCCGACTTTCATCAGGCCGCCGCCGGGGCTGAGCAGGCGTTTGGCTTCCTCCCAGTCCAGCGGGCTGAAAACACTGGCAAGGAACTGGCAGCTGCCTGAGGCCAACGGCACCCGCGCCATGCTGGCGATCAACCAGGTTAGCGCTGGGTTGCGTTTACAGGCGCGTTTGACCGCTTCCCGGGAAATGTCCAGCGCATAGCCATCGGCGTTGGGCAAGGCTTCGGCGATTTGCGCGGTGTAGTAACCCTCGCCACAACCGATGTCCAGCCAGCGCTGGGGCGCGTACTGCGCCGCCAGCTCCGCCAGACGCTTGGCCACCGGCGCGTAATGGCCGGCGTTCAAAAAGTCGCGACGGGCTTCGACCATCGCCAGGTTATCCCCAGGGTCGCGGCTGTTTTTATGCTGCACCGGCAACAGGTTCAGGTAACCCTGCCGCGCACGGTCGAAACGATGCCCGGCGGGGCAGGCCACGCCGTTGTCCACCGCGTTCAGCGGTTCGCTGCAGATCGGACACGCAAGCATCAGGCGAGCAACTTGATCAGGGTCTGGTAGTAGATCTCGGTCAGCACGTCGAGATCGGCCGCCAGCACGCGCTCGTTGACCTGGTGAATCGTCGCGTTGACCGGGCCCAGTTCGACAACCTGAGTACCCATGGTCGCGATGAAGCGCCCGTCGGAAGTTCCGCCGCTGGTGGAAGCTTTCGTTTCGCGACCGGTGATGTCCTTGATGCTCGACGACACGGCGTCCAGCAGCGCACCCGGTTCGGTGAGGAACGGCAGGCCGGACAGCGCCCAGTCGATGTGCCAGTCCAGAGCATGCTTGTCGAGAATATCGGCGACGCGCTTTTGCAGGCCTTCGACGGTGGATTCGGTGGAGAAGCGGAAGTTGAACACCGCCACCAGATCACCCGGGATCACGTTGGTCGCGCCAGTGCCGGAATTGACGTTGGAGATCTGGAAACTGGTCGGCGGGAAGAAATCGTTGCCGTGGTCCCAGTGTTCGGCGGCGAGCTCGGCCAGCGCCGGGGCGGCGAGGTGGATCGGGTTCTTCGCCAGGTGCGGATAGGCCACGTGACCCTGCACACCGCGCACGGTCAATCTGGCGCCGAGGGAACCGCGACGGCCGTTCTTGACCACGTCACCCACCAGGGTAGTGCTCGACGGTTCGCCGACGATGCACCAGTCCAGACGCTCTTTACGGGCGACGAGGCGCTCGATCACAGCTTTGGTGCCGTGGTGCGCCGGGCCTTCTTCGTCGCTGGTGATCAGGAAAGCGACCTTGCCCTTGTGATCCGGGTAATCGGTGACGAAACGCTCTGCTGCCACGGTCATGGAGGCCAAGCTGCCTTTCATGTCCGCCGCGCCACGACCGCACAACATGCCGTGTTCGTCGATCACCGCGTTGAACGGGTCGATCTGCCAAGCGGTTACCGGGCCGGTCGGGACCACGTCGGTGTGGCCGGCGAAGCACAGCACCGGGCCTTCGTGTTTACCGTGAGTCGCCCAGAAGTTATCCACATCTTCGATGCGCATCGGTTCCAGCTTGAACCCGGCATCGCCCAGGCGCTGCATCATCTGCTTCTGGCAATCGGCGTCGACCGGCGTCACGGATGGACGGCGGATCAGGTCGATGGCGAGTTGAAGGGTCGGCGAAAGGTCGGCGTGGGCCGTCATGGGAAAACTCCGGAGCTTTATATTTGTAGGAGCGAGGCTTGCCCGCGAAGAACGATAATGAGGTGCATCTGTTACACCGAGTCGCTTCATTCGCGGGCAAGCCTCGCTCCTACAGGAATTGAGGCAGGCGCGCAAAATGGCGGTTATCTTAAAGCAAAACGGCGGCCATTGGCCGCCGTTTAGTGCATCTGTACTGATTTAGACAGCCGGTGCGGTCGTGGCTTCAGCCACCGGTTTGGGCAGCGACGACAGGAACGCCATGATCAGCGCCGCCAGGTATGGCAGCGACTGCACCAGCAACATGGTCACCCAGAAGCGCATGTCGTTGCTCGGCAGGCCTTGCACCAGGAAGATCCCCAGCGCCGCGCCCCACAACAGCAGCATGATGAACATCTCTTCGCGTGCTTCCGAAATGGCTACCCAGAAGCCGTGGTTATCGGCGTTTTTCGGGGTGCGGAAGAACGGAATACTGCTGGTGAAGAAACCGTACAACACCGCTTTGGCGATGGTGTGCGACAACGCCAGCCCTGCCAATGCCGCGCAGAACGCATCCTTGAGGTTGACCCCGACCGCACGGCGGTACAGGAAGATGATCTTGCCGACCTTGAACACGAACAGCGCCAATGGCGGGATCGCGAAAATCAACAACGGCGGATCGACCCGTTGCGGCACGATGATCATCGCTGCCGACCACAACAGTGCGCCGACGGTGAAAAAGATGTTCATGCCGTCCGCCACCCACGGCAACCAGCCCGCGAGGAAGTGGTAACGCTGGCCGCGGGTCAGTTCGGTGTCCTTGCCGCGCAGCAGGCTGGCGGTGTGACGCTTGATGATCTGAATCGCTCCGTAGGCCCAGCGGAAACGCTGTTTCTTGAAGTCGATAAAGGTATCGGGCATCAGGCCTTTGCCGTAGCTGTCGTGGTAATACGCCGCCGACAGGCCTTTTTCGAACACGCGCAGACCCAACTCAGCGTCTTCACAGATGCACCAGTCGGCCCAGCCCAGTTCCTCGAGCACCGAACGCCGGGTCATGGTCATGGTGCCGTGCTGGATGATCGCGTCACGGTCGTTGCGGGTGACCATGCCGATGTGGAAGAAGCCTTTGTATTCCGCGTAGCAGAGCTTCTTGAAGGTGCTTTCGTTCTGGTCGCGGTAATCCTGTGGCGACTGTACCACAGCGATTTTCGGGTCGGCGAAGTGCGGCACCATGTGCTTGAGCCAGTTCGGGTCGACGCAGTAGTCCGAGTCGATCACCGCAATCACTTCGGCATCCTTGGCGGTGTGCGGAATCAGGTAATTCAGCGCGCCACCCTTGAAACCGGCCAACGGTGCCACGTGGAAGAACTTGAAGCGCGGGCCGAGGGTTTCGCAGTAATCGCGCACTGGTTCCCAGACCGCCGGGTCTTTGGTGTTGTTGTCGATGATCAGGACTTCGAAGTCCGGATAGTCGAGGTTGGCCAGGGCGTTGAGGGTCTGTTTGACCATCTCCGGCGGCTCGTTGTAGCAAGGTACGTGAATCGACACCTTCGGTCGGTAGTCCGAATCACCCACCACTGGCAGGAATTCACGCCGGCGTTTGTGGGTCCAGACCGCTTCGGCCAGTTCGTGGGCCTCGGTCAGCAGAACGATAAACACCCCGAGTGCACCGAGGGCGAGCAAGAAGCCCACCGTCAGGCTGAACCAGGTGCTGTATTGCTGGCTGTAGTCGTATCCGATCCACACCAATACCGAACCGCAGAGGAACGCGATAAAGGTCAGGAAGGTGCGGCCGCGTTGACGCAGGGCCGAGCCGTCAATCATCAGCAGGGTCAGGGACAGCAGTGCCAGCACTACGGAGCCGATAGCCAATACGCGCCATTGCGGGATCGCGACGACCGGGCCTTCGAAGTTGAATTTCTGCTGGCGTGCGGCGTTGAATACGCCCCAATACGCGCCCACCGAACCTTCGTCGCTGGCTTTCCACGGTTGGTCGAACGCTTCGATCACGAAGTAGTTGAAGCCTTGGCGGTTGAGCTTGTTGACCAGCGTGCGCAGGTAAATCGCCTGGTCCGCCGGCGACGCATCGGCGCCACCGCGCATGCGGCCGTTGCTCGGCCAGCCGACCTCGGAGAGCAGCAGCGGTTTTTTCGGGAACATCTTTTTCAGGTCACGGGCGCGGTCGAGAACGAACTGACCGGCCTTGTCCACCGGAACGAACTCCCAGTACGGCAGGACGTGAGCCGCGATCAGGTCGACGTGCTTGGCCAGGCTCGGGTTTTCTTCCCAGACGTGCCACTGTTCAGAGGTGGTGACCGGAACCTTTACGGCCGCGCGGACGCGATCCAGGATCAGGCTCAGCTCCGCCGCGGTGATTTCCTTACGGAAGATCGCCTCGTTACCGACAATCACGCGAACTACGCTGCGCGAGGAATTGGCGATTTCGATGGCGCGGGTGATCTCGCGCTCGTTGCGCTCTTCGTCCGGGCTGATCCAGATACCCAGGGTCACCCGCAGGCCGAATTCTTCCGCCAGTTTGGGGATGTTCTCCAGCGTGCCGTCGACCGAGTAGGTCCGGATGTTGTCCGTCAGCTTGCTCATGATCTCCAGGTCGCGACGCATTTCATCGTCGGTCGGGTACTGGGCTTTTTGCGGGTACTGGCCTTGTTGAAACGGCGAGTACGAAAAGCCGGAGATCTGCTCAGGCCAGTTGGGGGCGGTGACGGGGCGATTGACCAGCGCCCAGAAACCGGTAAACAAGGCGGCGATTGCAAGAACCACGACCAGGTTGAGTCCAAATTTACGCGATGACATAGCTATTTCAGGTTCCAGGGGCTACTGAACGAAGGAACGGTCGGCGGCCGGCTGCCAAGGGGCGGGGGCGCGCATCCTACACTGGGCGTTCACTGACCGTACAGCGGACAGGGAAATGCCGGACGTTGGGCAATCCAAGTCGACTTAAGTTCTTTGACCGGGGCGTTGTAGCCCAATTCCAATAAATTTGTAGGCAATTAAGGCAGTCAAGACCGCCGTTTATAGACCCAAAGATGCTCTTGGCCGCCGACGGCCCTATAATGCGCGCCGGTTTTTGGGGTAATGGTCATGAGTACAGAAGATCCGCGGTTTGCTGGCATTGCCCGCTTGTATGGCATCGAAGGCCTTGAGCGCTTACGCGCGGCCCATGTGGCTATCGTCGGCGTCGGTGGCGTCGGTTCCTGGGCGGCGGAAGCTGTCGCCCGGTGTGGCGTGGGCGAGATTTCGCTATTCGACCTGGACGACGTCTGTGTCAGCAACGTCAACCGTCAACTGCATGCGCTGGACAGCACCGTCGGCAAGCCCAAGGTCGAGGTGATGGCCGAGCGTCTGCGCGGGATCAACCCGGATTGCACGGTGCATGCGGTGGCGGATTTCGTCACCCGTGAAACCATGGCCGAGTACATCACGCCGAACATCGACTGCGTGATCGACTGCATCGACAGCGTCAACGCCAAAGCCGCGCTGATCGCCTGGTGCAAACGTCGCAAGATCCAGATCATCACCACCGGCGGCGCGGGCGGGCAGATTGACCCGACACTGATCCAGGTCTGCGACCTGAACCGCACGTTCAATGATCCGCTGGCCTCGAAAGTGCGCTCCACGCTGCGTCGCGACTACGGCTTCTCCCGCACAGTGACCCGCCACTACAGCGTCCCGTGCGTGTTTTCCACCGAGCAACTGCGCTACCCGAAACCGGACGGCAGCATTTGCTTGCAGAAGAGTTTTGTCGGTGATGGCGTGAAGCTCGACTGCGCCGGGGGCTTTGGCGCGGTGATGATGGTGACGGCGACATTCGGCATGGTCGCGGCGACCAAGGCTGTGGATAAGATTGTGGCCGGGGTTCGGCGCCCGGCGGATCGGGTCAAGCCTGAGGTTTAATGGATACTGATCGTTCCCACGCTCTG
>NZ_AKJB01000031.1:0-15783 GCF_000282555.1 Pseudomonas sp. GM102
GAAACTGGTTATGCGACAGGCCGCTGCCGTTGGGCGTGGCGATTTGGACGATCGGCACCCCGTTGCCCGCCTGCCCAAGGCTGGTGCCCGGCGAAGCCACCACAATCCCGTCCGCCTGCGCCCACATCGGCTGCCAAAACATGACGTTGGCCAACAGGAATGCCAAACCGCGCTTGGGCATGCCCCAGAAGTGCTCGCGGTTTTTGACGGCAGCAGAAGGCTGACCAGCCAGAAAGGCCAGTTGACGAACGTCCATGATTTGAATCTCGTTAAAACAGAATTTAGAGGAAGACATCCACGCGGAAATAGATCGGCGCTTCGCGCTCGGTCAGCACGTCAGGGCGTTCCAGGGAATGGGCAAAGGTCACGCTGGCGGCAAGGTGCTGACCCCGGGCAAACAGCTCCACGGAGTTGCTGGACATGCGCCCGTGCTGATCGCCGTTGTAACGATCGCCACGGATCACGCCCTGGTCGTAGCCGAGGCTGGTGCCGTATTCGGCGAATACCGGGCGCAGCCATTCCAGCGTCACCGGGCGACTCCAGCGCAGGTCGTTGCGCCAGTAGCCGCCGCTGTCGCCGGACAAGGATTGATCCTTGTAGCCACGGATCGACGACTGCCCGCCGAGGCTGGTGCGTTGCGGGCTGAACAGCACGTCTTCGCTGCGCTGACCGGTCATCAGGCTGCTGAAACTGAAGGACTCGCCCCACAACTTGAACGGCTGCAAATAACTCGCGGTGGCGGTGTATTTGCGGTAACGCGCATTCGGCTCGCCGGGGCCCGGGTGACCGTTGCCCTGAGCATCGAATGCGCCGATGCCTTCCTGCATACCCAAGTCGAGGTTGACGAACGCGCTGCCGACCCGCCGACCGTGGTTGATGCCGAACTGTGCTTCGCTGATGCGGTTGCTGCTCAGCTTGAGCTTGCTGTCTTCGATGAAGTTATTGGTGCGCAGGTACGAGACACCGGTGCTGAGGGAGGTCTTGCTCAGGGCATCGCGATGGATCACCCGCTCTGCACGCAATTGATGGTTTTCACTGTCGCCGGTCTGCTTGAAATTGAAACCGTTGGCCTGCGCTTGCGAGCGGTACTCGCTCTGGCTGTAGGTGTAACTGAAATTCCACCAGCCCCACGGCACGCTGTAATTGAGCATCGCGTTGTTGGAGGTGTGCTGGTGATCGGTCATCGCATCGTGACCGCCACGCAGCATCAACTGATCAGCCAAACCGAGCGGGCTGTCCCAATCAAACGTCGTACCCCACTGCTGCTCACCGGTACTGCGCTGGCCGTCATTACTGCGGGACAAGCCGGCGCGCCAAGGCTTCTGTGGCGTGTTCTTGACCAGCACTTCGCTGCCACCAACGTTCTTGCCCGGCGACAATTCCATCTGCGCCTGATTCGACGGCAAGCGGTTCAACTGATCCACCATCTGCTCGATTTCCCGCAGATTGACCAGCTCACCACTCTTGCCGGGGAAAGCCATTCCCAGTTCACGGTCCGACAGCTTGCTGCCCTCCGCGCCCTTCAACCCTTCGAGCCTGCCCTCGACCACCAGCACCTTCAAATGCCCGCCGGACAAATCCTGCTGCGGCAAATAGGCTCGGCTCGTGACCAGGCCTTTTTCGATGTAGTAATCGGTGATGACTTTCAGCAACTCGTTGAGCTGCGTGACGCCCAGGCACTGACCGATATAAGGCTTGAGCAGACGATTTTTATCGCTGTCCGAGAGACTGTCGGCGCCTTTGAGCTCGATGTCCTTGATGGGGAAACAACGCGCGTCGGCTGGGGCCGTCGGAGGCGTGGGTTTGACTTCCTTGCCGGGTAATTCCTTCAGCTCCTCGAGACGCCGACGCTGCTCTTCGAGCAAGCGATCCTGACGTTCGCGGATCAGATCGGTTTCACCGGGGGTGGGGGCGGCGTGAGCAAGATTCAGCGGAGAAAGGCACAGCAAAGCCAGGCACAACCTCGCCACGAGGGCGGGTGGGTACATGTTCGTTCCCTCGAAATGGAGATTGATAGCATAATAGTGGCGCGATATTAGTTGGCCACTATTCTGGCGTCAATGAATGGATCCATTTGGGGGTGGGGGTCGATGAACGGTAGGGGTGTTGCGCTCGCCTTTTGATTAGGCATTTCGTTGCATGAGGTGGCGATGTTTGTGGCAGTGAGTGATGGATAAATCTCCTACGCCCATCTCGGAATCAGGCGACTAGCACCGCTGGAACGATGAAGCTCATAGTCCGCCCGTTGCCCAAATGGCGGCCGGGTTTGGCGACCTGAAAAACGAGTCTCAATAAACTAAACGAGGCTCCACCGATGAATAGATACATGCCCCTCACCGGAATCGACTTGGTCCCGGCATCGCTGCTTATCGACACCCAAGCTCCACTCGATGTCCTGCACGCCATGGCTGACTACCGTATCCGCGCTGTTACTCAGGTGCTGGAAACCATTGCGTTTCGCGCTGAAATTGGTTGCGATACGGTGGTGCTTTCCGACTTTTCAAAACTGCTGGTGATTCCGTTGCGGGATGGCTGTGATTTGATGGATGTGATTGGTAGGCGGTTGCGGGCTCAAGCTGCGGAATAAATGAAAAAGTCGACCGTTTAGGTCGCCCGTTTCATAGAGTGAGCAATAGATAGATCTCTTTTACACAGCAGGCACGCTCGCTACGGGAATGCGTTCCTGAGGCTGAGTTATATCGTAGACATGCTGCTCACAGCGGCTACCAACAAACTGGAACTCCACCAAATAGACCTTGCTTCTTTCTGGTGTGAAAGTGGTTTTGAGCGGACCGCAGCTATAGGTATTCCCAACACCCACGCCATTCGAATACCCCGACACTTGGAATGGCTGATCGGCATCCGCCTGCACTTCCAACTGCGGGAAGCGTTTAAGCGTGGCGCTGTTGGCCGCTTCGTTGAGTTTGGCGATCCAGCCAAACACCTTGCCCTGACCCGAATCCACCACGGTTCCAAGCACCTCCATACGCTGATCAGGATCTGCTGCGCGCCTGATCGCGAATTCTACCGGAGCAGTGTTACCGGAGGCTTTCATGATGACCTTGGCGTGTTGCGCATCGACTGCCCCTTTATTCTGGCTCAGCTGGACACCGTCTTTCAGCAGACTGGGGAAAGAGTCCCGGACGTTGGAATGGCAGCCTGGTAACACCAGAATCAGGGTCAGTGCTAATAGTGTGGTTCTCTTCACGTCGAAATGTCCTTGAAAGCTTATGTTCGACTGATGAGAAAATATTTGTCAAAGCGGCGCTTCATAGATACTGAACTCACCGTAGGTAGACCTTTCAGATCCAAGCATGCATAGCATTTCCAACTAACAGACAGAACCGTAAAAACAAATCCACCTTCAGTCGGCTCCCCACGGCATTTCCTTTATCGACTCATAATAACCAACCGCACCAGCAACTATTTTCGCGACTTCTTCTTTTTCAACTACCACTTCAGAAACCCTAAGATCTTCGACGTCATAGGGGGAAGAAAAATCATCAGAAATTTTCGCACCAACTATTCTTAGCTTATCTTCAAAAGCCACTGCAAATACAAAACAATCAAATTCCTCAAGATTAATAGAAGACACCCGAAACCTATATTCATTGACAAAATCATCATCAACGTCAATACCTAACCTTCCCGGCAGCATACGTCCGAGCATATCCTGAAAGGCAGTTTTGGCATCCATGTGAAACAAAACTGAATCCTCAACATGGTCCACCAACGCGTTATTAAACTGAAGACAACGAACATCTACCCCTAACGTAGCAACACTGGCAAACTCTGGCAAAATTGTAGAATCAAGAATAAAATGAAACATCCCATTCCTGTAACTACCCTCTTCGCTCCACTGCGGAACATACTCCATCAGTATGGCAAATTTAATTGGATCGCCAAAAATCACTTTCTCACCTCCACTTCCCTTTCAACCCCAAAGCATTCTTCACACTTTGCGGAATATTAGCCTTATTCAGAGGCACTCTTGCATCACCTGTGCTGCCTGCCCAATGCCAAGTACCATCATTCGAGTTGGTAAATTGGTGGACGTTTCCGCTCTCATCTTTCGCATACCGTTTACGGTCCCCTTCAACCGACGAACCAAACAACTCTATTGAGTTTTTTGGTTCAACGCCGGCCTTTGGGCTGAATCCCATTTCACCAGGAGTGTGTTTAGGATTCGACTTATAGGTTAGCCCATTGGAAGCGGTCGTAGGGTCGCGGTGGGGAATCGAGCTCCCTTTGCTTTTCCCAATTATTGCGGCTACGGACGTTTTGTCTCGCCCTTTGAATCCACCCTCAGCGAGGCC
Source organism: Pseudomonas sp. GM102 (assembly GCF_000282555.1). Taxonomy (NCBI): domain Bacteria; kingdom Pseudomonadati; phylum Pseudomonadota; class Gammaproteobacteria; order Pseudomonadales; family Pseudomonadaceae; genus Pseudomonas; species Pseudomonas sp. GM102. The sequence continues at coordinate 4,317 of NZ_AKJB01000031.1, forward strand.
CTCCTTTAGTATCAGCCCAGCCTTTAGATACAGAGGCAAAGCTTGATACAGGAGGCCCATGTCATACTGATTTTCTTCGGTTACAAACTGCTCAAGCTCCACGGCCTCCGCCGCAGACAGATTAAAGAAGAAACGCAGTGAAATGGGCGAACGGGCAAACTCGATACCGCCATCCAATAACCCCTGGTAGGTGAGAGTACATGGTCCGCCGGTACCGACGCAGTCTGCGAGCATTTCTGCTCGGTCTTTTGCACTCAGTTGCTTGTACCTTTCCCAAATGCCTTCGGTCGGTTCACCCTTTTTGTTAGCCGCGCTAAGCTCACGAGCGATGTTCATGACGTCTTTGTCGCTGAGCCCGTTATTCTCTACTGCGTTTTTACCACCCAAGGCCGCTGCGACCGCATCCAGCGAATCAGTTCCCGTGAATGCACCTCCGATACCAGCAACGAGCGTGGCCAAACTGGAAATGGTTTGTTTCTGTTCTGATGTCAGACTTTCATTGCTTGCGCCACCGTACAGCTCTTCCTTGATGATTCGGGCGATCTCTTCCGCAGCGACCGCGCCAACCGCACCCGCAAGGGCCGAATTACCATTAGCTTTGGCAACCAACGCTCCCAATACGGCGTGAGCCATCAGATTTGCGGTCTTGTCTCCCTCAGTTGCATCCCGGATGGCCTGAGCGATATAAGGCGCAGCTGCACCAGCGAATGCGCCGGCTATATTGCCACTAAGCACGCCTTGCACAATTGACGTCACGGCCTGAGCGGCTTTTTGGAAACTGCTGCCCATGCCGTAGTCGCGCTGGATTTGCTGGCTGATCTGTTCGGCCGTCGGATTGACGAACCCTTGATCCTTCAGCTTCTGAATCGCAATCTTCGAGGTCTCGCTGTTCGGGTCCTCGGCCTCTTTCATTTTCGCGGCAGCGATTGCGTCACTGATGCCCTTGGTCAGTTCGATGGCGCTTTTTATAAGCTCGACGCGTTCGTTCATTGCCTCTGTGTCGGGCTTGTCGATTTGCTGATTGGCGTTCGCGGTGTCCCGGTTCAATCCCACCAGATCGCTGGCGCCTTCAGGGTTACGCACGATGATCGTGCCTTCACTGACCGCGCTGCGGGTTTTGCTTTTATCCGAGTCTGTTAGCGCGACACCATATAGTCCACCTACGGAAGCGCTTGCTGCCCCGCCACCATAGCTACCGGATACGCTCACGCCTCCCGATTGCGCGCTGATCTCACTGACATTTTTTATGTCGCTGACGATCAGACGATCAGTGCTCAGCACGTTTTTATCAGCGGAGGCGTCGCTGGCGATCACGCCGCCTTGCAAGGTTGTATTTTTGCCAACATCCAGGTTGTAACCGCCCGCCCCGGCAAACAGGCCGGTCTGTTCTGTGACCGCCCGATAGTCACTGTCCATCTTGCCGAAAGCCAGGCTTCCCGAAACCGCCACCGGCGTGCCATAACAGAAAGGCGGGATACAAATGCTCGCACCGAATCCGCCGCTGCTCTGTTTGTTTTCCTGGGTTTCGACATCCTGGCGGGAAATGATGTTGAGGTTCCCTTCAATCTCCGCCTTGATGCTGTCAGCGTTAACCTGAGCCCCCGCCAATGTGGTATCGCCACCGCTGCGTAACACCAGTGCTCCCGCATTCAGCGTGGTGTTAACCTGGGTGATCGAGCTGCCGGTCCCGGTGCCTTTCGCACCCGAAGCACCGAGGTCCAGGGTAAAACCGTTTTGCTGGCCAATGTTGAAACTGGCACCGATGGCGGTTTTGTTGCTGGAGTTGTTATTGGCCCATTCAGCAGTGTTTTGCGCGCTCTCCAGAACAACATTGTGTTTGGCATCCAATACAGCGGTGCCGCCCGTACTCAGGCTACTGCCAATGACGTGAATGTCCCCCTGAGAGCCTGCCGCGCTGCCATTTGCAATGATGGTGAGGCCGGTCCCCGCGTTGACCGTGCTTTGCTTGGCTGTCTGACTGTTGTATTCACTCGTGCTTTTGTTGTGGGTATTGGCAAGCTCGGTGCCGATTTTTATCAACGAGCCGTTACTGGCGGAACCACCCTGCTTGTTTTCATAAGCCGTTGCTGCATCTGCGGTCTGGGATCCCATGCCCCCCAGGTTGTAGCCCGCCAATGCAGCCTGTGCCAGCTTCACCGCTTTGAGTCGCGGATCCTCTGCATCATTGGCCGTTTTGACGGCTGTGCGAATGGTGTTGATGGTGTCGATGATTGCGCCGCCAATCACTCGTCCTACGCCCAGATTGTTGCTTTTGTCTTTCGTGTTCCGGCTAGAGCTTTCCATGCCGGCCACTATGGTGACGTCAGCCCCCATGAGGGTCATGTTCTTGATGCTGAACAGGTCGCTGGCGATGACATCCAGATCCCCCCCCGCAACGAGACTGACATTGCCTGCACTTGAGCCGACAGTACTACCGGTCAACGTGGTTTGGGACATTGTGCCGTTGTGTTTTTGACCACCGATAAACAAATGCTGATTACCGGTGATGTCATCGATACCCAGTTTGTTACCGGTAAGTACACCGGTCAGATCACGATTCTTTTCCTGATGCGTCTGCGTACGGGTAAAGGTGTTTTCGGCAGCATTGATCGTCAAGTCGCGCCCGGCGCGGACTGTCAAATCCTCCGTACTAACCACAGCCGATCCGGTGATGTCGACATCTCGCTTGCCACTCACCGCCACGGTATTGCCCGATATCAAACTCCCCACTGCGGTGGTTTGAGTTTCCGAGAGCGTGTCCTTGACCTTGCTCGATTTAAAACCGCCCCAGCTGCTTTTACTTGAGCTGCTTTCGTAGCGCACACTACTTGAATCAGTAACGGCAACAATCTTCACGTCATTACCAGCTGCCAGGCCGACACTGCTTTTCTCGGAAATCACATTGCTGCCTTCGATCAGCAAATCATTGCCGGCCGCCAGAACGGATTTACCCTGGGAAGTCACAGAACTCCCGACATTGGTCGTGCTGGAAACCTCCTGAAGCTGGCTCTTTTTGCCTGACGAGCTTTTCTTGGTCTTGCTGTAGAAGCTGTAGTCTTCGTCTTGTGCTGCGCCTACCAACAAGTCGCCACCGGCGACCAGATATGCCTCGTTCCCTGCACTCACCCGGCTGGCAATCAGACCTAAATCCTTGCCGGCGCTCAGAGACACAGTACCGCCCGCATTGACGGTAGTAGACACCTGGCTGACATGGTCCTCCTGACTGGTCACCCGTTTAGACTTGCTAAAGGAATGCTGCTCATCCGCGGCGGATGCCAGTGTCAGGTCGCCGACAGCACTCATTGTGACATCGCGCTTGGCGTCAATCTGACTGGCGATGACAGTGAGATCCCGACCGGCATTGATCTTCAGGCTCTGCCCCACATCAACACTTGAGCCATATTGGGTGATGGTTTGCTCGCGGTTCGCGCCACGGTCATGGCTGACGACCTGCTCCGCGGAGGTAATATTGACGTCACGACCGGCGTTGATCGTGGTGTCGTTAGCACTTTTCATGAACCCGCCGACGTTATTGAAATCGCGCCCGGCATTGATCGTCAGATTGTTGGCTGCCTCAATCCGGGCGGCGCTGTCGACAACATCAGTGTGGAATCGGCTGCTACCGGCACGGCTGTCGCCACTGGTGACGGTGCGTTCGTTGATCACGTCGCCCCGAGTGGCGGTGAGCGTGACGTCCCGGCCGGCGATGATGCCTCCGGCCTTGTTGACTATGTTGTTGCCCGCCTGCAGGTCGAGGCGATTGCCAGCCTCCACCAGACCACTGTTGACCAGGTCGTTGCCGGCATTGGCAGACAGGTTATTGATCGCACGCAATGTGCCGGAGTTATTCAGGTCCTTGCCGGCGATCAATGTGACGTCCGAGCCCTGAATCAACGCGCCGTTGGGTGCCAGACGGTTGTTGGCATTGGCCAGATACAGCACCGGTACCAGCACTTGCTCGCCGTTCACCACCACATTTTCCATCCAGACAATGTCGTGGGTCAGGGCCGCGACTTGCTCGGCGGTCAGACTGACGCCCAGCGACAGATTGAGCTCCGTTTTGCTGGCGACGGCGTTGTTCATCAAGTATTTGAACAAGCCCTCGTCGCTGGTCTGGCCATCGATAAATCGCTGACCGGTACGAGCCACTACCGCTTGCTGGATCAGGCGTTGTTCATAAAGGCCATCGCCCAGGCGCTTGGCGCTCTGGTCGGGGTCGTAACCCAGGCCGGACAGCAGGTAGTCCGAACTCATGAATTGCTTGAGGTCGGTGAGTACCGGGTTGGTTTCGATCAGGTATTTGTGCGGCTGGGATTTGCCGCTGCTGGCCGGCAATCCTTGGACACGATTGACGGTAAAGGCTGTGGAACGACCAGGCACTACCGAGCCGGTTGAACTGGCAGCCGGTGTGCTGACGTCGATCGCGCTGGCTCCGACGCTCACGTTCGACACCACATAATCAACCGGCTTCAGGTCAACGCTGCTGGCGGAGGCCTGAGTGTTGCTGCCCAGTAGAATGTTCCGTGGCTGGACGTTGGTCAGCGGTTGCTCACGCTGGGTCGTGCTGACGCTGCCGCCGCCCATGGTCCAGCTTTGCGGACCGTTGGTAACCGGGGTGCTGCTGTCTTGCCCGCTAAGGCGGAACAAGCCGTTCTGGCCGGTCGGCAGGCTGAAGCCTGGCAACGACACCGGGTTCACTTGCTGCTGCGCAAGGTCGGGCGGCAGTTGCTGATTGATGTTGATAACGGTCGGTGTATTGCCATTGGTCTGGGTCGAGCCCAGGCGCGAACCGTTGGGGTTCAGCGCCACGCCTTCACGCACCACGCTGTTAGACAGGTTTTGCGTAGCATTGATGGTCACTTGTCCGCCGGCCTGAACCACGGCATTCGCGTACGTTGACGGGCTCTGGTAGGTAATCACCTCATCGAAAAATTGAGCGTTTTTGACCGCCGCGGGGGCCTCCATCCGAACGCTCCCTTGATACTGGGAAAGATCGAACGGCTCAAATACATATTGGCCACCTTCAATTTCAATCCGGATGGAACCGAACCAGGTAAAGCGGGCGGCCTCTCTTCCTCCTGAGCGGGTTCTGGGACTCACCAAAGTCTCTACATAATCTTTGTTCCAGAAATGGATGTAGGGGCGTACATAATCACCGGCGGGCGAGAAGGCATTAGGGTCGGTGTTGTTATAGTCCGGATCATTAATCGCATTGAAAGTCATGATCTGGGACCAATTGACGCCAGGATCACTGAGGGATCGGCGAACGGAATATTCGCCAACTGACGCGCCCTCGTTTTTGAAAGTGCCGAGGTTGAGACTTATGTCCTGACCGGCAGTGATAGTCGACATTTTGTTGAGCAGATCGGAGCCGTTGATTAGTAGATCCTGGCCAGCCGTCAGACTGGCCGAGGCCGAATCTTTGGTAACCACCGACTTATAGTTTTCCTCCCATACCAAATGACTTGATGGCGGACGGTCGCCCATTTGGGGAAGCTCACTGCAGCTATAACAACGCACACCAATGTCGCTCGACACCAGCCCGCCGACCGCCTCGAATACATCCTTGCGGTTCTCGATATGGTCAACGTTCAGCGTCATGTCCTGAGCACTTTCCATCGTGGCCGAGATGTTGGAGAACGACTGGCTACGCCCGCCGTTTTCGTCCTTGGCGATGTCGATATCCTCGAGGCTGTACACATCGGCATAGCGGTTGGTGAACGTGTTGACCCGCAACGTCATGTCTTTACCGCTAAAGATCAGGCCGTTCTGGTTCAACAGAGTGGCAGCCTTAAGCCGCACATTTTCGCTACCACCGAGAGTCCCGAAGTTGTTCAGGATTGTCGCCGTGACGTCCAGATCACCCACGGAGCTCAGACGCCCGTAGTTGTTCAGGGTGCCCGCGGACAGGGTGGTTTTGGCCCCCCCGGTGATTTTGCTGTTGGCCACCAGGTCGATCTGGCTGGCGCTCAGATCCATATTGCCCTGGCTGCTCAATCGGCCATTGCCAGCGTAGTTACCGCCCAAGGTCAATTTCAGGCTGCCATCACTGGCGATCAGTCCGTCGTTGTACCAATTGCCGCCGGTACCGACGAGGCTGGTGGAAGCGAGCAGTTGGCCGCTCGCGGTCTGGCTGAAGTTATTGACGTTGACGTTCAGGCGTCCGGCCTGGATGACGTTGCTGTTGCTCCAGCTATCGGCATTAAGAGTCAGGCCGCCACGGGTGACGATGGTGCCGCCGGCGCCTGTGACGTTGGCGGTGGAAATGTCGAAGGTGCCGTTACCCACGTGCAGCAGACTGCCGCCGCCGTTGAGGAAACTGCCCACTGCCAAGGTCAGGTCGGTGTTGGCGCTTTCCAACGTGCCGTTGCGGTTGTCGAACAGGCCACCGATCTGGAAGCTGGTTTTGCCACTGGTACCGAGGGCGCGCAGTTGGCCGGTCTGGTTGTCGAGGCTGGCGGCCTTGATCGACAGGGTGCTGTCGCTCTCGATGATGCCCAGTCGATTGTTCAGGGCGCCGCTGAGGTTGAGGTCGATCTGTTGACCGGCGATCTGACCGTCGTTGTCGCCGCTGTTGTCAAAGTTGTTGCCGGTGACGTTGACCTTACCTTTGGCATAGAGGCCGCCGTTGCGGTTGTCGAAGTTGCCCGTGACGATGATCGCGTCGCCGCTTTGCGCAGCGATACGCCCACCGTAGTTGTCGATGCCGGCCAGAGCAGTCAGGTTCAGACGCTGGGCCTGGGTGATGCCGCTGCGGCGGTTGTTGTTCAGGTCATATCCGTTTTTCAGCACGCCGGTCAGGTTGGCCGTGAACGCTGCTTGCAGGCTGGCGAGCACGCCGCCGCGGTTATCGAGGTTGGTGGCCTTGATGGACAGGTCACCGTCCTTGGCGACAATGCGCCCGCTCTGGTTGTCGATATCGCCGCCGATGGTGAGGTTCAAAGCCCCCTGGCTTTGCAGGGTGCCCTTGGCGTTGACGAGGCTGGCGGCCTGGATTTGCAGGTCGCCATTCTGGCTGTAGATCTGGCCGTCGGCGCTGTTCTGCAGTGTACCGTCCGTGGTGATGATCAGTAGATCGTTGGCGGCGATGGTGCCGAGATTGCGGTTGTCCAGGCCACCGGTGAGCAGGGTCATCAAGCCTTGGCTGGCGAGTTGACCACCCTGGTTATTGATTTGCGTGGCGCGTTGCACCAGCAGCGGGCCGGCGCTGGCCAGTTTGCCGTTGGTGTTGGTCAGGGCACCAAGCAGGTCGAGGGTCACGGCCGCGTCGCCAACCAGGTTCCCGCCGGTGTTATCCAGTGCCGTGCCGGTGAAACTGAGGTTCTGTTTGGCGTTGACCGTGCCGCCGGCGTTACCCAGGGTCATGGCCTGCATGGCCAGGGTCGCGCCGCTGTCGATCAAACCGCCCTGGGCGTTGTTCAGCAGACCGCTGATCGTCAGGGTCTGGGCGCCGCCGCTGGAAAGGATGCCGCCGTTGCGGTTGTCCAGGCTGGCCGCGTTGACGTTCAGGGTTTTCTGGCTGACCAGTGCACCTTCGCCGCTGTTGAGAAGTGCACCGCTGACGCTGACAGCCACACCGGCGTCGTGACTCGACAGCGTGCCTTTGTTGCGGTTGTCCAGGCTGTTGCTGGTGAGGCTCAGGCCTTGCCAGCCGGAAAACAGACCACCTTGGTTGAGTACCGTGTCGGCGTTGACCGTCAGCAGGTTGCTGCTGATCAGTTTGCCGTTGCTGTTATCCAGGGCACGGGCCGTCAGGTCGAGGCTTTGGCTGCTGGAGATTTCGCCGTTCTGGTTATTCAGGTCGCGCAGGTGCTGGAGGCTCAGCAAGCCTGCGGTGGTGATCAGACCGCCGCTGTTGTTCAAGTCCCCGGTGGCCGCCCCGAAATCGATGGCAATGGCGCTGCCCAGCAAGGAACCGTTCTGGTTATTCAGGCCGCTGCTGTTGATGGTCAGACCGGTGGTGGCGTTGATCAGCCCCTGGTTCTGGTTAGTCAACAGCCCGTCGAGGTTCAGGTCGAGGTTGGCGCGACTGGTCAGAGTGCCGCCGCTGTTGTCCAGGCTGGCGGCTTTGACGTCGAGTGCTGCGGCGGCGATCAGGCCTTTGAGGTTGGTCAGCGCCTGATCGATGCGCAGGGTCAGGTTCTGATTACTCAGCAACTTGCCGTTGCTGTTGTTCAGGCTGCGAGCGGCAACCGTGAAAGCCTCGGCGCTGGAGATTTCACCGCCGTCGTTGTTGATGTCGGTGAGGTTTTTGAGCATCAGCAACGGCGCGCTGATCAGACCATTCTGGTTGTTCAGTTGGCCATTGTTCAGATCCAGCGTCAGTGACGTGTTGCTGAACAGTTGCCCCCCTTGTTGATTCAGGCCGGTGACGCTGGCAGACAGCGCACCAACACTGGCGATGCGGCCGCCGTTCTGGTTCGTCAGTTGGGTGGCGGTCAGGTCCAGGCTGGCGCCGCTGTTCAGGCGACCGGTGTGGCTGTTATCCAGTGCACCGGTGTTGACGACCACTGCGCCCTTGCCGCTGATGCTGCCGTTGTTGCGGTTATCCAGGCTGGCGCTTTTGAGTGTGATGCCCGCGTCAGTAACGATTTCGCCGCCCTGATTGAGTACAGCGCCGGTAGTGGTCAACGTCAGCGGCCCGGCAGCGGAAACGCTGCCCTGGGTGTTGGTCAGGCTGGCGGCCGTGACCCCGAGCGTACCTTCAGCGCTGAGCAAGCCCTGGCTGTTGTTCAGATCACCCGTAAGATCGAGCGTCAGGTTTTTCTGACTCAACACAGAGCCGTCACTGTTATCGAGATCGCGGCCGGTCAGTGTCAGGTCGGTCTTGCCCGAGAGCAGGCCTTTGGCGCGGTTGAGCACCTGATCAACCGTCAGCGCCAGTGCGCCTTCGGCAAATACCTGGCCGCCATCGCTGTTGTCCAGACGGTTGCCCACCAGGGTCACATCTGACTTGCTCGACAATTCGCCACCGCGGTTGTCGACCGATTCGACGTTCAGTTGCAGGGCGTTGGTCGCACCGACCAGGCCACCCAACCGGTTATCGAGGTTGATGCCGGTCAGGGTGAGCCCACCGGTGGCGATCAACTGACCACCCTGGTTGTTCAGGGTCGCGACGTTGGTTGTGACATCGGTTTTACCGGCGATCTGGCCTCGGGTGTTGTCCAGGTTATCGGCGCTGATGTGCACGTCACCGTCAGCGATGAACGTGCCGTCCTGATTGACGAGCTGACCGTCCACCGTCACCCCGAGGGTGCCGCGACTGCTGATCAAGCCGTCGGTGTTATCCAGACGATCGCTGTGCACTTCCAGTGTCTGAGCGGCAATCAGGCCCTTGATGCTGGCGAGCAGTTGATCGATGTGCAGGGTCAAACCCTGATTGCTGATCAACTTGCCGTTGCTGTTATCCAGGTTCTGCGCGGCCAGTGTGAAGGCCTGGGCGCTGGAGATTTCACCGTTCTGGTTGTTGACGTCTTTGAGGTTTTTCAACATCAGCAACGGCGCGTTGATCAGCCCGTTCTGGTTGTTCAGTTGGCCCTGATTCAGGTCCAGGCTAAGGGAGGTTTTGCTGAACAGCTGACCGCCTTGCTGATCGAAACCGCTGACACTGGCGGTCAGGGCCTTATCGCTGGCGATTCGGCTGGCAACACCGTTGCTGACTTGGGTCGCGGTCAGATGGAGCGTATCGCCGCTGATCAATTGGCCGCCCTGGGTGTTGTCGAACGTACCGGTGATAACGGTGGTCGCGCTTTTGCCGCTGATGAGGCCGTTCTGGCTGTTGTTCAGGCTTGCGCTTTTGAGGGTCAGGCCGCTGTCGGTGGTGATCGAACCGCCCTGATTGTTTAGCACTCCCGTCGTCGTCAGCGCCAGCACGCCGGCGCTCGACAAGCTGCCGCGAGTGCTATCGAGACTGGCCGCGTTGACCGTCAGCATCCCTTCACTGCTGATCAGCCCTTCAATGTTGCTCAAGGCATTGTCGAGACGAATATCCAGCCCAAACTGAGTGACAAGGCTGCCACCGCTGTTGTCCAGGCTCTGGCCCGTCACTGTCGTGGCGCCCTTGCCGAACAACAGCCCCTGGGTCTGGTTGATGATCTGCGCCACTTTCAGGCTCAATTCGGTGCCGGCCAGGACCTTGCCGTTGTCACTGTTGTTCAGGCGTTGGCCTTCGATCGCCACATCAGCGGTGCTGGAGATTTCGCCGCCGCGATTGTCCACCTCATCGACGTTGAGTTTCAGCGCTTTTGTCGCACCTACCAGGCCGCCGTTGCGGTTATCGAGCCCCTTGCCATTGAGGGTCAACATCCCTTGGGCGACTAGTTCGCCGCCCTGGTTGGTGAATTGTGCAACCTTGGCCGTCAGATCGGTTTGGCTGGAGATACGACCGCCGCTGTTGTCGACGCTGGCCGCCTCCAGTTGCACCGGACCCGCCGCGCTGAGCAAGCCGCCGCGGTTATCCAGATGAGTGCCGTTGAAGTTGAGGGCGGCCTGGCTGTTGAGCAGACCTTGTTGGCGGTTATCGAGTTGTCCGACGGTCAGTTGCAGGTCTTTGCCAGCGCGTACTTTGCCGGTGCGGTTGTCCAGTGAATCGCTGCGCAGGGTCAGCCGATCCTTGCCGGTCAGGCTGCCATTGCGGTTGTCGAGGCTGCCGGTCTGAAGGTCGACCACGCCTTTGGCGCTCAGGTCGCCGTTCTGGTTGTCGAACAGGCCATTGATACGTGCGGTGAAACTGCCATCGCTGACCAGGCTGCCGTCATGGCTGTTATCCAGGCTGGCGGCGCTGATGCTCACACTCTGGCCAGAACCCAGCACACCGTTCTGGTTATTCAGCGCCCCAATCAAACCGATGTTCAGTGCAACGTCGCCCGTCACCTGGCCGTCACTGTTGTCCAGCGTCGTCGCGGTGATGGTGGTGGTGCCTGCGCTGGAGACTTCGCCATCGTGGTTGTTCAGGTGGCCGAGATTCGCCGTGAGGTTGCCATTGCTGGTGATGACACCCCGGGTGTTGAGCACCTGCGTGGCGTTCAACTCCAGAGCGCCACTGCCGAGTACCCGGCCGGTGTTCCGGTTATCCAGGGTTGCGGTGGTGATGCTGGTTTTCTGCAGCCCGCTTAAGGTGCCGCCCTGGTTATTCAACGCCTGCGCGGCATTGACCGTCAGGGTGCGGCTGGCCACCACGCTTTTGCCGGTGTTGTTGAGGTTCTGTGCGCTCAGGCTCACATCACCGTTGGCGTTGCGGCTGGTGTCGGCGTTGACCCCGGCCTCGATGATGCCGTTGTTGCTCAGCACACCGCCGGCGCTCAGCGTGATGCTGTCCCGTGCGGCGAGGGTTTGCTGGTTGGTCAAGTTGCCTTGGGTTTGCACGTTGACGGCGGTGCCGGCGTAAACCGGTCCCTGGGCGTCGAGACTGACGGCTTTGACGTTCACGGCGCCCGTGGCAGAAGCCTGCGCGAGGCTGAGATGCCCA
>NZ_AKJB01000032.1:0-3735 GCF_000282555.1 Pseudomonas sp. GM102
ACGCCCATGGCCGGCAGGTGCAGTTCGGGTATGACAGCTATGGGCGGCTGAAAGCGCTGACCAACGAAAATGGCGAAAGTTATCGGTTTGCCTGGGATGCAGGGGACCGGCTGACTGAACAAAGCAACCTCGATGGCAGCGCTAAACGTTATACGTACGACGCCCTCGATAACGTAAAACGAGTCGAAACCATCGCAGCACCGCGAAATGGTCACCAACCAAGTGAAGAAACCATCGTCCAGCATCTGGAACGCGATGCGATTGGCCGGCTGACAACCCGAATCACTCCTGATGGACAGTCCCGATACGGCTATAGCCCGTTGAACCAGTTGATCGAAGCCGTCGTCATCGATAATGACGGTACCGAGCAGCGACTAGGGTTCGCTTATGACGCTCTGGGCTATTTAATTGAGGAGCAGAGTTCCACAGGCCATCTTAAGCATCATTACGATGAGTTAGGTAACCTGATCCAGACTCAACTGCCCGATGGCCGCTGGATTAATCGTCTGTACTACGGCAGTGGTCACCTGCACCAGATCAACCTCGACGGCCAAGTCATCAGCGACTTCGAGCGTGATCGGCTGCATCGTGAAGTGATGCGCACACAAGGCCAGATCAGCACGCGTAGCGAATATGACCGTAGCGGTCGCTTACGTACTCGCCTACGTCGGCATTCCAGTCAGCCATTGTTGATGCCGGCCGCCGAGCAAATCCACTTTGAATTTGATCCCAGCGACCATCTTGTGGGCCGTCTCGAACGACTGCCTCAAGGCCAACGACACCAACTGCTGCACTACGACGCGACAGGTCGGATCATTGCAAGCCAGGGAAGTCGACAGGGACAGAATGAAAACTTTTCCTTCGATGCGGCGGCCAATCTCCTCGACGGCTCATCCGCTACAACTGGACGGGTTGTGCATAACCAGCTGATGACTTACCAGGATAAACGCTATCGCTACGACGGCTTTGGACGAATGATCGAAAAACGCAGCAGGCGGCATGGATTGCAGCGTTTCAGTTACGACACCGATCATCGTTTGATTGAAGTCCGAACGCAGAAAGTCAACGGTGAGAGCGTGGTCAGGATGCGATATGACCCGCTGGGCCGAAGGATTGAAAAAACCGAACACGACAATAAAGGGCATCTCGTCGCCAGCACGCGTTTCGATTGGGATGGCCTGCAATTACTGAAAGAATATAAAAATAATCAGACCAGCTTGTATCTCTACACCGGCAACGGGCATGAACCTTTGGCCAGGGTGGACGGCAGCGATAAAAATCAGAAAGTCCGTTATTACCACAACGACCCCAATGGACTGCCGCAAGCATTAACGGAAAGTGACGGTCATCCGTTATGGCACGCCCACTATCAGGTATGGGGCAATACGATTGATGAGGTACGTGAGTCGTACTACATCGAGGAACAGAACCTGCGGTTTCAGGGGCAATACCTGGATCGGGAAACCGGTCTGCACTACAACACCTTCCGTTTTTATGACCCAGATACAGGACGCTTTACCACCCCCGACCCGATGGGCCTTACCGGTAGCCTGAACCTCTATCGCTACTCACCGAATCCATTCACCTGGATCGACCCGTTGGGATTGAAAGAGGACGAGATTATTCGTTACATGAGCAAAGAAGAGGCTATCGCATCCAAGGCGGCCAACGGCGGTAAAGGGGGTCTGGTGCCGAATATAAAAGGTGAGAAAGCGGTCTGGGTCAATCATGACAGCAACCCCGGATTCAACCCGGGCAAGGAGGATTATCGGGTTGTGGCCAACGTCAATAATGAAGGGGTCAACATTCTCAACAACCATAAGGATATTTCTACCGTTGACTACAAAGAAACGGGCCTTAAAGATGGCGTGCTGTCCAAAACGAATGAACCCAAGGCCAAAGGCATTGGCACCCGACTATTAGGAAAACTGAATAGCACCATCACATCGTTTCGTGTCGAGAAAAAAGGCGCGAAAGGCAAGTGGACAACATGTGGAAAGCCTTAAAAATGGACATATTCAATCTACTTTCATACAAGCTTGAAAATTTCCTGAACATCCGGCCGTGTCCAACGAAGCTGGGCGCTGTTTTTTACGAAGAAGACGAGCCCTCACTGCTGTCTGTCGTCGCCAGAAAACGCAACGGTTCGACCTTCTTCGTGAGCCGCTGGCACGATTTATTTTCCATAAGCGCCTTCGAAAAATCCATGTCGAAAAACGGTTTCACGGAATCGGACTGCTATGCCATTCTCTTGGTTCTGTCCCGCTTCGGCTATCTGCTTGAAATCGACAACCGCCAACGAACCAACAAAGACTATTTTATTTTCTTCTATCTGATTCAGTTGATCAGCTTGAAGAACAGTCCTCTCGACGCAGATGCACAGCACCGGAGCTACATGCTCAGGTTCCTGCTTTTCGAATTGAGTATTGACGACGAAGCGTATCGTCGGTTCAGCATCAAGGATAATCAGTTGGTAATGGCTACCGACACCTTGGGGCCAGTAGCTTTTCTGGATGTTATCGACTTGGTTTACAAAGCGATCAAGTTTGATAGCAGAAAAGAACATGAGTTGCTAAGCACATTGAAAAACTATCAAACAAGCATCGTCACGTTATTGACCGAGCCCGATGATACAAATTACCGTTTCAGGCTTAATGATCGCCACAGCGAACTCATGTATCCCGACGTATTTTTGCACGCATACGCTCGAAACAAGAAGCAGATCTTTAGTGCTTTGATCGATACGGTCAACCCCCTTCAATCAACGGAAAATCTGTTTGTCTCCAATATTATCTTGATGAATTACTCCTTCTATATTCTGAAAAGCAAGCCTCGCGAAATTCTAAAACTGAAAAAGCACGTCAATGATGAGACGCTGTTCAGCAAACTGCTGGAAGCAATAATCACTCGTCGAATGGCAATCAATAAATCACTATTCGAAAAGATATCCATAGGCCATGATCTATCCTTGATAAAAGATAACTCAACCTCGTTTTACAATATCTTGTACAGCCTATAGAAGTCCTCACAGACGGCACCCTAAACCGTGCAGTGAAGCTCATTTGAAGCGAATGAATGCGAGCGATAATTACCTTGCCGAGCCCAAATAGCTGGATTTTTTGAAGATGGAACAACTGGAAGACGATTACCCTGGCGATGCCGAATGGCAAGTGCTTGTGCGGTTATATGAAGAAGACTATCTCGACGACGACGCCCGCACCCTGGCGAAACGACTGGATGGCAACCTCGATATGGCGGTCATCCTCTACGGTAAAAGAGAGCTCAAGGAAGGGTTGTGGTGGGTCGAACAGCAGGTGCCAGCCTTGGATAACATACGACCGGCCGATTGCCTCAAGGATCCGAAGCTGATCAAACGACTGAGGACTGCGCTGATGCGCATGCCGTAGCCGACAAGGGAAAACGTGCAATGGAAGGCATCGAATTGCGCCACAAGCGCAACGATTACGCAGCCGTCAGACGCTTACGTCGGATGAACATCCCGCATGTCTGATGCACTCTGGGCCGCCCGACTGGGCGATGCGCTCGATCACACCTCGATGATGGCCGACATCCTCGGCGGCGTACTCGAGGTGGCAGCCAACATCGCGATTACCGCACTGGCCACTGCCGCCGTGGTCGCGGCCACCGGCATCACCGTCGTCACCGGGGGGTTGGGATGCTTCGTGCTTGGCTTGGTGGTGGGCACGATCGTGGGCCTTGCCATGAGCAAGACCG
>NZ_AKJB01000033.1:0-2527 GCF_000282555.1 Pseudomonas sp. GM102
GCGTTTTCACACGGTCTGCCGAAGGCTCCGTTTTTTCTATGCGACCAACCTGAAATCAGGCCAGTTTCTTGTGCCGTACCCGGTGCGGCTGGGAAGCCGCTTCGCCGAGGCGTTTCTTGCGATCGGCTTCGTACTCGGTGTAGTTGCCTTCGAAGAACACCGCTTGCGAGTCGTCTTCGTACGCCAGGATGTGAGTCGCGACGCGGTCAAGGAACCACCGATCGTGGGAGATCACAATGGCGGCGCCCGGGAAGTCCAGCAAGGCCTCTTCCAGGGAACGCAGGGTTTCAACGTCGAGGTCGTTGGACGGCTCGTCGAGCAGCAGGACGTTGCCGCCCTCTTTCAAGGTCAGGGCCAGGTGCAAGCGACCACGCTCACCACCGGACAGGTCCTTGACGAACTTCTGCTGATCGCCGCCCTTGAAGTTGAAGCGACCGACGTAGGTGCGCGACGGGATTTCGTAGTTGCCGATGCGAATCTGATCGGAACCATCGGAGATCTGCTGGAACACAGTCTTGCTGCCATCCAGGTCTTCACGGCTCTGGTCGACGCACGCCAGTTGTACGGTTTCGCCGACTTCGATGCTGCCCGAATCCGGTGTTTCCTTGCCCATCAGCATGCGGAACAGGGTCGACTTACCGGCACCGTTACCGCCGATCACGCCAACGATGGCGCCCTTAGGCATGGAGAACGACAGATTGTCGATCAGCACGCGATCGCCGTAGCCCTTGCTGACGTTCTTGAACTCGATGACCTTGTCGCCCAGGCGCGGACCGGCCGGGATGTAGATCTCGTTGGTTTCGCTGCGCTTCTGGAATTCCTGCGATTGCATTTCTTCGAAGCGTTGCAGACGAGCCTTGGATTTGGACTGGCGGGCCTTGGCGCCTTTGCGCACCCACTCCAGCTCTTCCTTCATGGCCTTTTCGTGAGCCGACTGCTGCTTGGATTCGGCCGCCAGACGATCGGACTTGGCTTCGAGCCAACCCGAATAATTGCCCTCGTACGGGATACCGGCGCCGCGGTCGAGCTCGAGGATCCAGCCGGCGACGTTGTCCAGGAAGTAACGGTCGTGCGTGATCGCAACCACGGTGCCCGGGAAATCGTGCAGGAAGTGCTCCAGCCAGGCGACGGAATCGGCGTCCAGGTGGTTGGTCGGCTCGTCGAGCAGCAGCATGTCCGGTGCGGACAGCAGCAGGCGGCACAGGGCCACACGACGCTTTTCACCGCCGGACAGGAATTCGACCTTGGCATCCCACGCCGGCAGACGCAGCGCATCGGCGGCGACTTCCAGTTGGCGATCCAGGTTGTGACCGTCGCTGGCTTGCAGGATGGCTTCAAGCTTGGCCTGTTCTGCCGCCAGTTTGTCGAAGTCTGCATCCGGCTCAGCGTAGGCCGCGTAAACCTCGTCCAGACGCGCCTGAGCGTCCTTGATCACGCTGACCGCTTCCTCGACCACTTCACGAACGGTCTTGGTCGGGTCCAGGATCGGTTCTTGTGGCAGGTAGCCAATGTTCAGGTCCGGCATCGGACGGGCTTCACCGTCGAACTCTTTATCGACGCCCGCCATGATTTTCAGCAGCGTGGACTTACCCGAACCGTTGAGACCGAGTACGCCGATCTTGGCGCCAGGGAAGAACGACAGCGAAATGTTTTTCAGGATTTCCCGCTTCGGCGGAACAACTTTGCCCAGCCGATGCATGGTGAAGACGTATTGAGCCATGGAGAACCTTGGGTCAGTGACTGATGAATGATTGGAGCGCAGGCGATGCCCGTCCAGGCCAGGCGCGTCGTTCGTTTGATGGGTATCAAGGCGTGCGCGCTGAAAAACCTGATTCTAGGAGCTGGAACGCTCCCGCGTAACCGGCAAAGCTACCTTATTGATAGGAGGCAGTCCAGCCGAGCGGGGAGGGCTGGCACTTCGCCACAACTCAAGGCATGCTAGCCGCCCTTCGGGCGTCCGGCTTATAGTGCACGTCGCGCCAGTCCAGCCAAACCGCAGGATTACAGTTTGTCCAAGGTCACTCCGCCATCGTCCGTGAGCGCACTCAATCCTGCGACTGGCTCGCCCCTGCGCGGAACCTTGAAGGGCGCGCTGGCAACACTCGTGCTGTTGCTGCTCGCACTGCTGTTCTGGCAGCTGCTGGATCAGCTTCGCGAAACCCAGAAAAACCAGCGCCAGTACACCATCGACTACTCGGCCGATCTGGCTTCGCAAGTCAGCCTCAACATGGCACTCAATGCCCAGATCGCTCTTAACCTGCTACCGATCATCGAACAACCACAAAGCCCCGACGAACAGCATGCGTTGCTGCGCAAACTGCAGAAATCGCTGCCCGACCTGCGCAGCCTGGCCCTGCTCAGTCCCTCCGGCAAAATCCTCAGCGACAGTGCCGCCGACAGCCAGGACGCTCATTACCTGAGCGAACTGGTTCAGCGCAGCCGTGCCCAGGCCCACTATTTCAGCAATGCCGACGACGGTTCGGTGGTGCACCTGCTGCTGCATCAGGCCAGCGGCACCAACGAGCAG
>NZ_AKJB01000034.1:0-4012 GCF_000282555.1 Pseudomonas sp. GM102
AGCCAAATAATTCACTTGTGCGGAGAACAACAAAAAATGAGCAAACCCCTGCGTTTCGCCCTGAATCGTATGGTCGCCCCACGTTTGTCCCTGCCCGCGTTCATCGAGTTGGCGGTGACCCTCAAGGCCGACGCCATCGAGATCCGCAACGACCTCAAGGGTGTCGAGATCGAGGACGGCACCGCGCCCGAACATGTGCGTGAGCTGTGCGCGGCCAAAGGCATCACCGTGCTGTCGATCAACGCGCTGTATCCGTTCGATGTCTGGAATGACGAGCGCCGTGCACACGCTCTGAAGCTCGCCGCTTATGCCCGTGATTGCGGCGCGCAGGGTTTGGTGATGTGCCCATTGAACGACCGTGCCGATCCACGAACCGAGGCGCAGCGTGCTTCCGGGCTACGCACGGCGTTGAGTGAACTGGCGCCGATCCTGCGCGATCACGGCATCCTCGGTTTCATCGAGCCGCTGGGTTTCGAAGAATGCTCACTGCGGCGCAAACGCACGGCGGTCGACGCGATCAAGGCCATCGGTGGGCTGGATGTGTTCCGTCTGGTGCATGACACCTTTCACCATCACTTGGCCTGCGAACATGAATTCTTCCCCGAGCTGACCGGGCTGGTGCACATCTCCGGCGTCGAAGATGCCGAGGCACCACTGGCGACCATCCGCGACGGCCACCGGGTGCTGGTGGGTGAGGGCGACATCCTCGGTAACGCGGCGCAGATCGAAACCTTGCTCGCGACCGGCTACAGCGGCTACCTGTCGTTCGAACCGTTCGCCGACAGCGTCCATGGCCTGGCGGATATCCAGACGGCGATTGGCGCGAGCATGGATCACCTGCAGAAATCCCTGAGTTGACATCTCCCCCTGTAGGAGCTGCCGAAGGCTGCGATCTCTTGATCTTGTTTTTAAAGATCAAGATCAAAAGATCGCAGCCTTCGGCAGCTCCTACAGGGGATCGGATTTGCATACAGAAAAGGTGCAAGCATGACCACAACAAGACTGACCATGGCCCAGGCCCTGGTGAAATTCCTCGATAACCAGTACATCGAGGTCGATGGGGTCCAGAGCAAATTCGTCGCCGGGATCTTTACCATTTTCGGCCACGGTAATGTGCTGGGTCTGGGGCAAGCCCTGGAACAGGACAGCGGCGACCTGATCGTCCATCAGGGCCGTAACGAGCAAGGCATGGCCCACGCCGCCATCGGTTTTGCCAAGCAACACCTGCGGCGCAAGATCTACGCCTGCTCTTCATCGGTAGGGCCGGGGGCGGCGAACATGCTGACCGCTGCCGCGACGGCCACTGCCAACCGCATCCCTTTGCTGCTGTTGCCCGGCGACGTCTACGCCTGCCGCCAACCCGACCCGGTGCTGCAACAGATCGAGCAATTCCACGACCTGAGCATCAGCACCAACGATGCCTTCAAGGCCGTGAGCAAATACTGGGACCGGATCAACCGTCCCGAGCAACTGATGACCGCGGCGATCCACGCCATGCGCGTGCTCACCGACCCCGCCGAAACCGGCGCGGTGACCCTGGCCTTGCCGCAAGACGTGCAGGCCGAGGCGTACGACTATCCCGATTACTTCCTGCAAAAACGCGTGCATCGCATCGAGCGCCGCCCGGCCACCGAGGCGATGCTCGGTGATGCCTTGGCACTGTTCAAAGGCAAGCGCAAGCCGCTGATCATCTGCGGCGGTGGGGTCAAATACTCCGGCGCCAATGCAGCGTTGCAGGCGTTTGCCGAGCGCTTCGATATTCCCTTTGCCGAAACCCAGGCCGGCAAGAGCGCGGTGGTGTCCAGCCATCCGCTGAACGTCGGCGGGATCGGCGAAACCGGTTGCCTGGCGGCGAACCTGCTGGCCAAGGATGCTGATTTGATCATCGGTGTCGGCACTCGCTACAGCGATTTCACCACCGCGTCGAAATCTTTGTTCAAGCACCCGGATGTGCAATTTCTCAACCTCAATATCAGCCCTTGCGATGCGCTGAAACTCGACGGCGTGCAACTGCTGGCAGACGCCAAAACCGGTCTGCAGGCACTGGCCGAAGTACTGGGTGATTACCGCTCGAGCTGGGGCGATCAACCCCGTCAGGCCAAGGCGCAACTGGATGAGGAAGTCGATCGCATTTATCAGGTCGAATACCAGGCCAAAGATTTCGTCCCGGAAATCAACGACCACATGGACCCGGCGGTACTGCGCGAATTCATCGAGCTGACCGGTTCCTGCCTGACCCAGAGCCGGGTGCTCGGCGTGCTCAATGAAACCCTGGCCGATGACGCCGTGATCGTCGCCGCCGCTGGCAGTTTGCCCGGTGACTTGCAGCGCAGCTGGCGCAGCAAGGGCGTGAACACCTACCACGTCGAGTACGGTTATTCGTGCATGGGTTACGAGGTGAACGCCGCACTGGGCGTGAAGCTCGCCGAGCCGGAGCGTGAGGTTTATGCACTGGTGGGCGACGGCTCCTACATGATGCTGCACTCGGAACTGGCGACCTCGATCCAGGAGCGACGCAAGATCAACGTGGTGCTGCTGGACAATATGACCTTCGGCTGCATCAACAACTTGCAAATGGAACACGGCATGGACAGCTTCGGCACCGAGTTCCGTTTTCGCAACCCGGAAACCGGCAAGCTCGATGGCGGTTTCGTGCCGGTGGATTTCGCCATGAGCGCGGCGGCTTACGGCTGCAAGACTTACAAGGTGAACACGGTTGAAGAGCTGCGAGCCGCGTTGGCCGATGCGCGTTTGCAGACAGTGTCGACGCTGATCGATATCAAGGTTTTGCCCAAGACGATGATTCACAAATACCTGTCGTGGTGGCGGGTCGGCGTGGCGCAAGTCTCCACCAGCGCCCGCACCGATGCGGTGGCCAAGACCCTCAACGAACGACTGGCCAAGGCCCGTCAATACTGATTGCCCTGAAACGAACAAACAGGAGTGTTTATATGTCTTCGCTTTCAAATTCGTTGCGCATTGGCGTCATCGGCACCGGGGCCATCGGCCAGGACCATATCCGTCGTTGCAGCCAGACCTTGCTCAACAGCCAGGTCGTCGCGGTCACCGACATCAATTTGCAGCAAGCGGCCAAGGTCGTTTCCGATCTGAAACTGACTGCCGAGGTCTATCCCGACGGTCATGCGCTGATCAAGGCACCGGAAGTCGACGCGATCCTCGTGACTTCCTGGGGCCCGAGCCACGAAGAATTTGTACTGGCAGCGATTGCCGCCGGCAAACCGGTGTTCTGCGAGAAACCGCTGGCGGTCACTGCCGAAGGCTGCCGCAAGATCGTCGAGGCCGAAGTGGCCCACGGCAAGCGGCTGGTGCAGGTCGGTTTCATGCGCCCGTACGATGAAGGGTATCGGGCGTTGAAAGCAGTGATCGACAGCGGCCAGATCGGCGAGCCGTTGATGCTGCATTGCGCTCACCGTAACCCGACCGTAGGTGAAAACTACAAGACCGACATGGCGATCACCGACACGCTGATCCATGAGCTGGACGTGTTGCGTTGGTTGCTCGATGACGATTATGTGTCGGTGCAAGTGGTGTTCCCGCGCAAGACCAGCAAGGCCCACACCCATTTGAAAGACCCGCAGATCGTGCTGCTGGAAACCGCCAAGGGCACGCGCATCGATGTGGAAGTGTTCGTTAATTGCCAATACGGCTACGACATCCAGTGCGAAGTGGTGGGGGAGACCGGCATCGCCAAACTGCCGGAGCCGTCGCAGGTTCAATTGCGCAGCGGGGCGAAGCTGTCGAATGCGATTCTGATGGATTGGAAGGATCGTTTCATCGCCGCGTATGACGTCGAATTGCAGGCGTTTATCGATGGCGTGCGGGCCGGGCAGGTCGGCGGGCCGTCGGCATGGGATGGTTTCGCCGCCGCCGTCGCAGCAGACGCGTGCATCGAAGCGCAGAACAGCGGCCAGATCGTAAAAGTCGGCCTGCCAGACCGCCCCCGTTTCTACGGCTAACCCAAAATCCCCTGTAACTGATCGTTCCCACGCTC
>NZ_AKJB01000035.1:0-5500 GCF_000282555.1 Pseudomonas sp. GM102
GAGCGGTTGGATTTGCTCGCCACCAATAATTTGACCAACAGGGCGGGGGGGATCATTGCCGGGCGGGATGTGACGCTCACCGCCACCCGTGGCGATGTGATCAACGAACGCACCGTCACCACCCATGAAAGTGGAACGGGTTACACCAACGAGCGCACGGACTTCGTCAACAGCGCCGCCCGCATCGAGGCTGCCAATGCGCTGACCCTCAACGCTGGCCGCGACGTCAACAACACCGGTGGCGTGCTGAAAAGCGGAGCTGACACCACGATCAACGCCGGACGTGACGTCAACATCACTTCCGCCGAACAGATTGTCAGCCACGAGGTCGGCACACACCGCGATCAGACCATCACCCAATATGGCTCAGACGTGGATGTGGGGCAGGACCTGAAGGTCAATGCCGGTCGAGACCTCACAGTCATCGCCAGTCAGATCGACGCAAAACGTGACGTCAGCATGAGCGCTGTCCGCGACCTGACACTGGCCTCGGCGGCGGATGAGCAGCATTCCTTTAGTCAAAACAAAAAGTTCACCAGTCAGGAAGACCATGTCAGGCAGGTGTCTGCCAATGTTAATGCGGGGGGCAGCATTACCCTCAGTGCGGGCAAGGATCTGGATCTGATTGCCGGCCGGGTGAGTGCGGGGGATGAGGCTTATCTGGCGGCGGGTGCGAATCTGGTGCTGCAATCGGCTGAGGATTCGGACTACAGCTTCTATAGCAAGACCAAGAAGTCTTCTTCCGGGAAGAAGTTTCGTCTTGATGGAACCAGCTCTGTTACCAACGTCAGCAGTATGGTGACCTCGGGCGGTAACAGTATTTTGGTCGCAGGTCAGGACTTGCTGATCAAAGGTAGCGGTGTTGTTGCGGATAAAGGTGGCGCTCAGTTAGTGGCGGGCAATGATGTTCAGATTCTTGCTGTCACTGACTCAAACAGTGAACGTCACGAGCGCAGCTCAAGCAAAAGCAGCTGGGGCGGCTTGAAGTCGAGCAAAATCAAAGACCAAGTGAGCGAGACGCGAACTCAAGCAGTTGGCAGCATGGTGTCCGGAGACACGGTTGACGTCGTGGCAGGGCGTGACGTCGCGGTAAAAGGTTCGTCACTGGTCAGTACAGGCGATTTGACCGTGGATGCCGCTCGAGACTTGACCATTGAGGCTGCTCAAAACACGTTCCAGCGTGACGAGTTACATAAAGCCAAGGGCCGTGATCTGACAGGAGTGTTGACGGGCAATAACGGCGGACTAGATGACATCACCGGCAATATGCATCAGTCGATAAACTCCCAAAAGCACAACGGTAATGCACAGGAAACCACACTCACCGCGAGTACCGTAGGCTCCAGCAATGGAAACGTCTTGTTGACGGCGGGGCGCGGTTTGAAAGTCGTTGCCAGCGACCTTGTCAGTACCAAGGACATGTCCTTGCGCGGTTCGGACGTCAGCATCATTGCGGGGACTGAAACAGCCCAACAGACCAGTAAAGACAGTTCGAACAGCTTGGCGGTAGGCCGGGTTGTTGGCGGCATAGTGGTCGATACAGTCAAAAGCATTCGCAACGATGTACATGCAGCGCAAGAAGCAGATGATGGGCGCCTAAAGGCTGTGAAAGGAGCGCAAGCGTTACTTTCTACCTACAACGCTGTCGCGGGGCTGGGGGGCGGTTCGGCTCAGGAGTCCGAAGGCCGGCCTGCCAACAGCGGTGGTTCGCTGATCAAGATCGGTACTGAGCTGGGCGCAACCCACAGCAAAAGCTCTAGCGAATACAACAGTGAAACCGTTCGGCAATCGAGTCTCACCAGCGGTTCGGGTCTGACTATCGTCGCAACGGGAGACGCTAAAGGCTCCGAAGGCAATATTCATGTTGTAGGTAGCAAGCTCAAAGCGAACGAAACTCTGCTGCAGGCGAACAACGCAATCACGTTGGAAAGCGCCCAGAACCGTAAACAATGGGATAACCAAAATAGCCATAACAAGACCAGCATTGGCGCTAGTTTCAATATCGGTGAGCAGAATGGATTTACTCTCGACCTAGGGGCTCAAGTCGCCAAAGGCATGGGTACGGGAAGTGAGATAACCCAGGTCAATAGCACAGTGGATACGGGCCTGCTGATGCTCAAGAGCGGTCGGGACACCACGTTGGCTGGCGCTCAGGTCCGCGCAGAAACAATCAAGGCCGAGATAGGCGGTAATCTCAATATCGCTTCCCGTCAGGATGAAGCCAGTCAGAAAAGTGAACAAAAAAGCGGAGGTGCAGGCGCCAGTATCTGTATTCCACCGTTTTGTTACGGGGCAACGGTTACGGCCACCGGCAATATCGCGGCGGGCAAGACTAATAGCGATTACAAGGCTGTTATTGAACAGAGTGGTTTGTACGCGGGTACGGGGGGCTATGACATCCATGTCGGCGGCTCTACGCAGCTAAGAGGTGCCGTGATCGCCAGCGAAGCGACTGCTGACAATAACTATCTCAGCACGGATCGCTTGGTTGTTTCTGACATTAAAAACACCAGTTCGATTGATAGTCAGGCTGTGGGATTGAGTTTGTCCTATACAAGCGGGGCGCAGCCACAACTGGGCGGTGCGGTTCCTTTGCTATTAGGTGAGTCCGATCACAGCAAGACCCGGGGCGCTGTCAGCGAGGGTTCGATGACTGTACGTAACTCCGCTGGCGCTAACGATTTGATAGGGCTGAACCGCGACACGGCGAATGCAAACCAGCAGCTTGATCGGCCTGACGAAAAGGCCATACAGGAGCGCATTGATCTTATCCAAAGCACGGTGCAACTGGCGGGCAGTGCAATCAATACATACGCGCAAGCTAAATACAATGCGGCAACTGAACAGGAGGAAAAAGCCAGAACCTCAGAAGAGTTTTTGGCGGCAAAACTCGCATTGGCTGACGCTGCGAGTTGGAATGTAGGTGGTAATAAGCGAATCATGGCCGACATTGCGTCGGGATTGCTTGCAGCAGGATTAGGTGGCGTCGGAGGCGCTACAGCCGTTGGAATTGTCGCTAACACGACCGCAAGCGACATGTTCAAAAAAATCGGCGATTACGCTGATACGCGAAAACGCAATGCAACCGACAGTATCACTCGGGCGGCCTGGGCTGAAGGTGGAGCGGCACGAATCCTCCTGCATGCGTTAGCCGGTGCAGCAATGGGCTTGTCGAGTGGCAGTGTGCAAAACGGAGCCATTGGAGCGGGAGCCTCGGCAGCTTTAATGCCGTTCATCGAAGCAGCGCTAGAAAGAAGTGGAATTGTCGGCACCGAGCAGGCCGCACTAACCACAATCATCGCCACGGGACTAGGCTCGGCCGTGGGATCAACAGGAGGAACAGCTGGCGCAGTCACGGGCGCAAATGCAGCCCGAAACGTAGAGCTGTTCAACCGAAAACTGCACAAGGAACAAGAAATCCCGCTGTTGGAGAAGAAGGCTCAAGAGCTTGAGAAAGAGCGAGGAAAACCTGAGTCCAGTGCACTTTGGGAAGACTTGCTGCTGATCGCCGCCGGTACTCAGGTGGATGCCGTCGACCAGAAGCGTTTGCAAGGCATCCTGCAACTGGCAAATTCGGACGATCCCGAATCCGCCGCTTTTATTCGAGACTTAGCGGTCGCTTACGACGTGGTGGCCAAGCTCTCCGCGCAGAAAATACCGCTGACATGGAGTGATGGTCGGCAAATCATTGCCAATGGAGCGCCGGTTTATGCATTCAACGCGACCGATGAGCAATTCAACGACTCGACCTTGTTCAACGCTGCTGGAACCTACGGGCCGGGCGCCGTCTATGAGCGCTGGAGGCAGTACGGGGAGAGCCAGACGAGCCAGTATTCAGGGGAAATATCGAATGCCGGGACCTATGATTCCACAGTTGCAGATGCGGCAGGGCGTTTATCGGCACTGGCTGGGAAGGGGGTACAGTCCGTCAGCGCTATTGATGATGCGATCCTCTCGCTGACCGGATTGCGGGGTGGTAAGGTTGTCATTGACGCGGTGATGGAGGTGGTGGCTTCGCGTCAGGCTGCGAAGAGGGCGGCAGCGGAGGCTCTTGTTGGGAAAGGAGATGGAGTAGTAAAACCCACTGTTGAGTTGTTTGGGGGCAAAAATTCTCAAACGCCAGGTGCAATAAACGTAGATATTCGGGCTGATATTGAAACGGGTATCCGTGCGGATGCTACAAAGTTACCTTTCAGGAATAACTCGCTAGGGGAAATTATTGCGAGTAATCCATTTATTCCCAAAAGCGCGGGTGGTACTAACTCAATGATGGACTTTCTGCCTGAGGCTAGTCGTGTAGTAGAGCCCGGTGGGAAAATATTTGTTAATGCAAACTCTGCCAATCCCTATGGGAAAGTTCCAAGTGCGTCTGATTTAGAGTCGTTAGGGTTGCGAGTTGTTAAGGACTCTACTCTTGATCCAAGATTTTCCAGCCAAAAATTTCTTCGTACGGATGGGAGCGTGATCACGAATCTTGACAGTATGAGAACTGTTGTTTTGGAGAAAATAAAATGATAGTTAAAGTCGAATTTGAAGTGCTCAATACGTTTGATTGCACGTATGGAGAATTTGAAGAGGGAGTTGACAGGGTCAGGGTTTTTGTGAAGGGCGGTTTGGTATTACCGCACGGTGGTCTTTCAAAAATAGGAAATGAGTTTTGTTTTTTTGGTTGTGCGGAAGATAAGAGTGAAAATGTTGAACGTTTATTTCCTAAGCATTATATTTATGATCCGTTAAGAAAAGTTGAGTATGTTGAGTGGGTTGTATGCGATGGGATCTTAAGGGCGCGCACTAGCTCGGATGAATGGACTCAATATGAAAATAAGTCGGATAGTTTGTATGCGATGCACGAATATGTTGGCGGTTGTTGGTTTGTTTTTGAGGAGGTTGTTTTTTTTAGAAGGATGATCGATGTATATACGCCGGATCGTCAAAGTTCCTCTGGAAAAAAATATGTACAGGAATTTGGCGATTGTTCTCGTGTTGAACAGTTTACCAAAAAGTTTGTTTTAGAAGGTGTGCTCGATGCTTTTCCTGGGCCCGGATGGATGTCTTGGGAGATTTGTTCGAAAACATTCTATATTGAAATCCCTGATTAAAAATATTTCGGTCAATCGGTGTAAAAGGAGCAACTGCTCCAGCTAACAAAACGGTTTCTGTCCCGGCCAAATTATGGGGGAACCGATCTGTTTTTTAAAAATGCCTCTAAGAGGGAGGATGCTGATGCAGATGGTTTATAGGCCCGACGCTTTGTATTCTCTATGTAAATCGGGCGACCCATAGGTCGCCCGTTTTCATTCACTCCGCAGCCTGCGCCCACAACCTCCGACCAATCACATCCATCAAATCACAACCATCCCGCAACGGAATGGCCAGCAGTTTGCAAAAGTCAGAAAGCACCACCGTATCGCAACCGATTTCGGCACGAAAGGCGATGTTCTCCAATACCTGAGTGACCGTGCGAATACGGTAATCCGCCATCGCGTGCAGGACGTCAAGT
>NZ_AKJB01000036.1:0-3645 GCF_000282555.1 Pseudomonas sp. GM102
GCTCCCACAGGGTTTTGTGGTGCTACATGATGTGTTTTTCGGGCTCGGGAATGTGGCTCGCGCCCAACACTGCCGGGAGCAACCCTGACCGCAAATCCCCACCGCTGGGCTGCTGATAAAGGCTCAAGCCAAACTCCGGCAGCACCGCCAGCAGGTAATCGAAAATATCCCCCTGAATCCGCTCGTAATCGGCCCACACGGTGGTGCGGGTGAAGCAGTAGATTTCCAGCGGAATGCCCTGAGCGGTGGTCTGCATCTGGCGAACCATGCAGGTCATGTTCGGCTGGATTTCCGTGTGACTCTTCAGATAGGCCAGCGCATAGGCGCGAAAGGTGCCGATGTTGGTCATCCGTCGACGGTTGGCCGACATCGCCGCGACGTTGCCTTGAGCTTCGTTCCAGGCCTTGAGTTCGGCTTTCTTGCGGCTCATGTAGTCGGTCAGCAGATGCACCTGGGCCAGCTTCAGCTCTTCGTCATCGCGAATAAACCGCACGCCGCTGGCGTCGATGAACAAGCTGCGCTTGATCCGGCGCCCACCGGACTGCTGCATGCCGCGCCAGTTCTTGAACGACTCGGACATCAGGCGCCAGGTCGGGATCGACACAATGGTCTTGTCGAAATTCTGCACCTTGACCGTGTGCAAGGTGATGTCCACCACGTCACCGTCGGCACCCACTTGCGGCATCTCGATCCAGTCGCCGACCCGCAGCATGTCGTTGCTGGTCAGTTGCACGCTGGCGACGAACGACAGCAAGGTGTCTTTGTAGACCAACAGAATCACCGCCGACATGGCGCCCAGACCCGACAGCAGCAACAGCGGCGAACGGTCGATCAACGTCGCGACGATGATGATCGCGCCAAACACGAACAACACCATTTTCGCCAGTTGCACGTAGCCCTTGATCGAGCGGGTGCGGGCGTGTTCGGTGCGGGCATAAATGTCCAGCAGGGCATTGAGCAATGCGCTGACGGCCAGCACCAGGAACAGAATGGTGAACGACAGCGCCACATTGCCAAGGAAGTTCAGGGCGGTTTTGCTCAGCTCCGGTACCAGGTGCAGACCGAACTGGATCACCAGCGAGGGAGTCATCTGCGCCAGGCGATGAAACACTTTGTTGTGGCGAAAATCGGTGATCCAGTGCAACGAGGGCTGGCGACCAAGCATTTTGGTCGCATGAAGAATGAGGTAACGCGCCACTCGTCCGAGCACCAGCGCCACCACCAGCAGTAACATCAGTGCGAGCGTGGAATGCAGGAGCGGGTGCTGATCGAGGGCACCCCAGAGGTCTTGGGCGTTGAGCCAGAGCTGTTTAATATCCATGGGTGAAAACGGTTCTTCTGTAGGACGCGACGGGGCGATTAGAGCATTTAAGACGTTCCGGATGACGTTTTGAGACAAAACAGGCAACAAAAAAACCACTGTTTGCAGCCGTTTGTATAAAGAAACTCGGCCTTCGCGCTCGAAACCGTTACCCTATGCAGCTGTTTTTTTGTATTTCTTCGAGGTAGCACCCGTGTTTTCCCAATTCGCCCTGCACGAACGCCTGCTCAAAGCCGTGGCCGAGCTTAAATTTGTCGAGCCAACGCCTGTGCAAGCAGCGGCCATTCCGCTGGCGCTCCAGGGGCGTGACCTGCGGGTGACAGCGCAAACCGGTAGCGGCAAAACCGCTGCATTCGTTTTGCCGATCCTCAACCGCTTGATCGGCCCGGCCAAAGTCCGCGTCAGCATCAAGACCCTGATCCTGCTGCCGACCCGCGAGCTGGCCCAGCAGACCATCAAGGAAGTCGAGCGCTTCGCTCAGTTCACCTTCATCAAGTCCGGCCTGATCACCGGCGGTGAAGACTTCAAGGTCCAGGCCGCGATGCTGCGCAAGGTACCGGACATCCTGATCGGTACGCCGGGCCGGATGATCGAGCAACTGAACGCCGGCAACCTCGACCTCAAAGAAGTCGAAGTGCTGGTACTCGATGAAGCCGACCGCATGCTCGACATGGGTTTTGCCGAAGACGTGCAGCGTCTGGTGGATGAGTGCACCAACCGTCAGCAGACCATGCTGTTCTCCGCCACCACCGGCGGTTCGGGCCTGCGCGAGATGGTCGCCAAGGTTCTGAACAACCCTGAACACTTGCAGCTGAACAACGTCAGCGATCTGAACGCCACCACTCGTCAACAGATCATCACCGCCGACCACAATCAGCACAAAGAACAGATCGTGAACTGGCTGCTGGCCAACGAGACCTATCAGAAGGCCATCGTGTTCACCAACACCCGTGCCATGGCCGACCGCATTTATGGCCGTCTGGTGGCGCAGGAATACAAAGCGTTCGTGCTGCACGGTGACAAAGACCAGAAAGACCGCAAGCTGGCCATCGACCGTCTGAAGCAGGGCGGCGTGAAGATCCTCGTGGCCACCGACGTCGCTGCCCGTGGCCTGGACGTGGAAGGCCTGGACCTGGTGATCAACTTCGACATGCCGCGCAGCGGCGACGAATACGTTCACCGTATCGGTCGCACCGGCCGCGCCGGCAACGATGGCCTGGCCATCTCGCTGATCTGCCATGGCGACTGGAACCTGATGTCGAGCATCGAGCGCTACCTCAAGCAGAGCTTCGAGCGCCGCACCATCAAGGAAGTCAAAGGCACCTACGGCGGACCGAAAAAGGTCAAGGCCTCGGGCAAAGCCGTTGGCGTGAAGAAGAAAAAGGTCGACGCCAAAGGCGACAAGAGGAAAACCGGCGCGAAGGCCCCGACCAAGCGCAAGATCGCCAACCGCCCGAAGACCGACGCCCTGTCGCTGGTCAGCAAGGACGGCATGGCCCCGCTGAAACGCCGCAAGCCGGAAGCGCCGGCTGCTGAGTAAGGCGCCGTAGCGATCCAATAAAAAACCCGGACAGTGTCCGGGTTTTTTTTGCGTCAAAAGATCTTGCCGTTAACTTTTGGCCGCCGATTCCAGCTCCTTGAGACGCTGATCGATCAACTGGCACTTATCCGGCAAATCCTTGCTGGCCGTCTCCAGATCCATCTTTTTCAACTCGTCATTGATTTCCTTGGCCTTGGCCGGGTTCTGCTCCGTGATCTTGGCGACTTCCCTGGCCAGTTGTTCGCGCTTGGCGGTGGCTTCGTCGGGCGGGCAGGCCCAAACGGGGAGGGCGCAGGCGAGGGTGGCTGCGAGGGTGAGTTTCAACAGGGTGTTTTTCATGAGCAGGGCCTCATTGATCAATGTCACGGCGTTATTGAGTGGAGGGTTTCTCCACCCACAAAGTTCAGACACTGGACCCCAACCCGCGTGCTAGAGCGTTTCGACAAAAACACTCTGAACGGCTTGTTGACGCCAGAATGATGGCAACTTAACATCGCGCCATCACATTGATATCACTTCGCCGTTTCGAGGGACCGAACAGCCCATTTGCACGTTGATGCAATGGTCGTTTACGCCACGCCTGGGACCTTCTGACCCAAGCGCGCATTTATCCCCTTATGACGTATTCGCTCTGCAAACGCCCCCTGCATTTGCCGTGTCGGGACGGCTGTGTCTGTGAATTGCTCATTCCATTCTTGCCGATCGAAACGAGACCTTTTGACATGGACGTTCGCCACTACGCCTTCCTCGCTGGCCAGCCTTCTGCTGCGGTCAAAAACCGTGA
>NZ_AKJB01000037.1:0-1649 GCF_000282555.1 Pseudomonas sp. GM102
GCATCATCAACGGCACCTTCACCGTACCAGGCGATGGCGACATCGATTTTGGCGCCTTGCTCGACGTCCTGCTGGGCGCCGATTACCACGGCTGGCTGGTGGTCGAGGCCGAGCAGGATCCGGCGGTGGCACCGAGTTATGTCTATGCCAAAAAAGGCTACGACACGCTACGTGCGCTGCTCGACGAGAGGATTAAGTGATGAGCCTTTTGGTCAAGAGCAATGCCCGCGGCCGGACCATGGTCGAGTTGGGGCAGGGAGCGCTGGAATACGTTGGCTTCGCCGCGTACCGCCTGAGCCTCGGCGAATCCCTGCCGGTCAGCGCCGGCGACAAGGAACTGTGCCTGGTGCTGCTCAGCGGTCGGGTCAGCATCAAGGGCGAAGCACCGGGGCAGGGCGCGTTCAATTGGGACAACATCGGCGATCGCCAATCGGTGTTCGAAGATAAATCGCCGTTCGCCGTGTACTTGCCACCGGGCAGTCAGGCGCAAGTGGTCGCACTCAGCGACGTGCAGATCGCCGTCTGCGCCGCGCCCGGTTCGACCGCCGAAAATCACAGCCCACGGCTGATCAAACCCGACAGCATGAAACGCAGCGTGCGTGGCAAGGGTGCCAACACCCGTTACGTCTGCGACATCCTGCCAGACACCGAGCCAGCCCATTCGCTGCTGGTGGTGGAAGTGCGCACACCGTCCGGACACTCGTCGAGCTACCCGCCGCACAAGCACGACACCGACGATCTGCCGCACCAGAGCTTTCTCGAAGAAACCTACTACCACCAGATCAATCCGCCCCAAGGCTTCGTATTCCAGCGGGTCTACACCGACGATCGCAGCATTGACCAGGCCATGGCCGTGGAGAACAGCGACCTGGTCGTCGTGCCCAAGGGCTATCACCCGGTCAGCGTGCCCTACGGCTACGAGTCGTATTACCTGAACGTGATGGCCGGGCCGAAACGCGTCTGGCAGTTCCACAACGATCCGCAGCACAGCTGGCTGTTGGATCTCTGAATTTCAACATTCAAAGGGAGAACAAGAACAATGAGCGATGCCCCGGTAATAGGCCATTACATCGACGGTCAGGTGCAAGACAGCGGCAACGAGCGGTTCAGCAATGTCTTCAACCCTGCCACCGGCGCAGTACAGGCGCGGGTCGGGCTGGCCAGCCAGAAGACCGTGGACGATGCCGTCGCCTCAGCCCTGAAGGCGTTCCCGGCGTGGTCCGAGCAATCGTCCCTGCGCCGTTCGCGGGTGATGTTCAAGTTCAAGGAACTGCTCGACCGTCATCACAACGAGCTGGCCGAAATCATCAGCCGCGAACACGGCAAGGTGTTCTCGGACGCCAAGGGCGAAGTGACGCGCGGCATCGAAATCGTCGAGTACGCCTGTGGCGCACCGAACCTGCTGAAAACCGATTTCAGCGACAACATCGGCGGCGGCATCGACAACTGGAACCTGCGCCAGCCGCTGGGTGTGTGTGCCGGCGTCACGCCGTTCAACTTCCCGGTGATGGTGCCGCTGTGGATGATCCCGCTGGCGCTGGTCACCGGTAACTGCTTCATCCTCAAACCCTCCGAACGCGACCCGTCGGCCAGTTTGCTGATGGCGAAATTATTGACCGAAGCCGGGTTGCCGGACGGTGTGTTCAACG
>NZ_AKJB01000038.1:0-927 GCF_000282555.1 Pseudomonas sp. GM102
TTGCCGGACGGTGTGTTCAACGTGGTTCAGGGCGACAAGGCAGCGGTCGACGCCTTGCTGCAACACCCGGACATCGAGGCAATTTCCTTTGTCGGTTCGACACCGATTGCCGAGTACATCCACCAGCAAGCGACCTCGCGCGGCAAACGCGTACAGGCGTTGGGCGGGGCGAAGAACCACATGATCGTCATGCCCGACGCCGATCTGGACCAAGCGGCAGATGCATTGATCGGCGCCGCTTACGGCTCGGCCGGTGAGCGCTGCATGGCGATTTCGATTGCCGTGGCCGTCGGCGATGTCGGTGACCAGTTGATTGCCAAACTGCTGCCGCGCATCGATCAACTGAAGGTCGGCAACGGCATGCAGGGCGACAGCGACATGGGGCCGCTGGTGACTGCCGAGCACAAGGCCAAGGTCGAAGGCTTTATCGGCGAAGGCGTGGCCCAGGGCGCGCAGCTGATTGTCGACGGGCGCAACTTCAAGGTGCCGGGGGCCGAGAATGGTTTCTTCGTCGGCGCGACGCTGTTCGACAACGTCACGACCGAGATGAGCATCTACCAGCAAGAGATCTTCGGCCCGGTGCTGGGCATCGTGCGCGTGCCGGATTTCGCCAGCGCCGTGGCGCTGATCAACGCCCATGAATTCGGTAACGGAGTGTCCTGCTTCACCAGCGATGGCGGCATTGCTCGCTCGTTCGCCCGCAACATCAAGGTGGGCATGGTCGGCATCAACGTACCGATTCCGGTGCCCATGGCCTGGCACTCGTTTGGCGGCTGGAAGCGCTCGCTGTTCGGTGATCACCACGCCTACGGCGAAGAAGGCATCCGCTTCTACAGCCGTTACAAAAGCGTGATGCAGCGCTGGCCCGACAGTATTGCCAAGGGCCCTGAATTCAGCATGCCGACAGCCAAATAATTCACTTGTGCG
>NZ_AKJB01000039.1:0-837 GCF_000282555.1 Pseudomonas sp. GM102
CCCTGGTGTTCTACCGCGAAAATTGCGCCGACATGGCGTTGCGCGCCGAAGACATCAACGAAGCCTTCATTGCTTCCAGCAAAGCCCTGCTGATCACCGGCACCCATTTCTCCACCGACGGCGTCTACAAGGCGAGCATCCAGGCCCTGGACTATGCCGAGAAACACAACGTCAAACGGGTGCTGGACATCGACTACCGCCCGGTGCTCTGGGGCCTGGTCGGCAAGGCAGACGGCGAAACCCGGTTCGTTGCTGATCAGAACGTCAGCCAGCACGTGCAGAAAATCCTCCCGCGCTTCGACCTGATCGTCGGTACTGAAGAAGAGTTTTTGATCGCCGGGGGCTCCGAGGATTTGCTCACTGCATTGCAAAACGTCCGGCGCCTGAGCGCGGCGACGTTGGTGGTCAAGCTCGGGCCGCAAGGCTGCACGGTGATTCACGGGGCGATTCCGGCGCGTCTGGAAGACGGCGCGATCTATCCCGGCGTGCGCGTCGAAGTGCTGAATGTGCTGGGGGCCGGCGATGCCTTCATGTCGGGTTTCCTCAGCGGCTGGCTGGAGGATGCCAGCGACGAGCGTTGCTGCCAGTTGGCCAATGCCTGCGGCGGTCTGGTGGTGTCGCGCCATGCCTGCGCCCCGGCGATGCCGACCCGTGCCGAACTCGACTATCTATTCAGCAGCCCGGTGCCAATCACCCGGCCGGATCAGGACGCCGTGTTGCAGCGGCTGCATCAGGTCAGCGTGCCGCGCAAACAGTGGAGGCAACTGTTCATCTTCGCTTTCGATCATCGCGGGCAACTGGTGGAGCTGGCCCATAAGGGCGGTCGCGACCTGAGCA
>NZ_AKJB01000040.1:0-962 GCF_000282555.1 Pseudomonas sp. GM102
GGGCTTTTTTGTGGGGATTGGTTTTCTGTCGACAAAACCTTCTTTACCGTAATGCGCGCCTTAGGGTTTGGCACCCCTAACGACCAATCTTAATAGGTCGTTGTTTGCTCAGCGCGCATCACTCTTCGTTTTGGATATAGCAGTTAGATTTGGTCGATATTTTGTCTCTGAACAGTATCGTAATCGAAGGGTTTAGTTCCATAGAAAGAATGGATTTCTGTTGCCCAAGTCTCGTCGGCCATATTAGGCCAATTGTCCTTGTCAAAGCCTGGTGCATTTTCCAAGCGTTCTTTCTCTACATTTAGGACGAAGCGCTTATTTACTGTGTCGAGTGTCAATGCATTCCAGGGTACCGCAAACAATTTTTCTCCCATGCCAAGAAAGCCACCAAAAGATAGAACGGCATAACTCACTCTACCGTTGCGAACATCCAGCATGATTTCCTTAATATCCCCCAAGTCTTCTTCATTATGGTTATAAACATCATTTCCAATGAGTGTGTCTGCCCCCATCAGGTCCGGGCCAGGCCCCTGTTCCTCGGAGTCGGCATCTCGCAGAAGGTTGGTTTTGTACATGCCATAGGTATCGCGATCTTCGTAGTTCATTACTATCTCCTATCAGCAATCGTCAATCGATCAAAAAATGTATCCACCGCCGTGATGGCTGTATTAGTGGGAGTCACCCGCTTTCGAGAAAGTTGAATTTTTTCTTCTGCGTGACGATGAATGGCGAAGGGGAGTGGAAAAGTTAATCAGCTTTTAATTAGTGTGCTATCCATGTGTGAGGTGCTTTGTTATTTTATGGGTATTAACTAGGTCGATATCGTAGATGCCTGGATGAAGCGATTTCCCATTAATGGCAACTACGTCTCCGGCTTGCATATGACTTATAAATATGAAGATTAAGTTTGGGTGGCGTGCTGAAGTTGGGCGCCGAAATCGTTGCTTCCGCAGACGGCACCA
>NZ_AKJB01000041.1:0-668 GCF_000282555.1 Pseudomonas sp. GM102
CAGCGGGTGCCTACACCTTCACCCTGCTCAAGCCGCTGGATCATGCGGCAGGTAACAACGAGAACGACATCACCCTCAACCTGGGCTCGCTGCTGCAAGCCACCGACAAGGACGGTGACACGGTGACAGCCGCGGCCGAGAAACTGGTCATCACCGTCGACGACGACACGCCGACGGCGACCGGGACCGCCGTGTCGGGAACCGTCGACGAGGACGGCCTGGCCAATGGCATTGCCGGTGGTACGGGCGACGTGACCGGCGAGGCGACCACGGCCGGCGGCAGCGTGACTGGCATCTTCCAGTCGGGCGCCGACACGCCGCTGAGCTATGCCTTGTCGAGTAATACCAGTGGCTTGCCGGCGCTGAGCTCGGGCGGGGTGGCGCTGGTGTACAGCGTCGCGGGCGGCACGCTCACCGCCAAGGCCGGCGTAGCCGGTGCCGACGTGTTCACCTTCAGCCTCACCGCAGCGGGTGCCTACACCTTCACGCTGCTCAAGCCGCTGGATCACGCGGCTGGCAACGACGAGAACGACATCACCATCAACCTGGGCACGCTGCTGCAGGCCACCGACAACGATGGCGACACGGTGACGGCCGCGGCCGACAAACTGGTCATCACCGTCGACGACGATACCCCCGTTATAGGGACAGCCCCTGTGCAGGATGTC